>JANLUW010000041.1:0-25710 GCA_031363645.1 Rhizobacter sp.
GCCCAGAAACGGCACCTTGTCCTGGCCGCCGTCGTACTGGTCTTTCATCTGACCGCCCAGCACCATGATCTGACCGTCGTCGGCGACGATGGTGGTTTCGATCGAGTTTTTGTTGGATGGTCGCGTAGATCAGCACGTTGTCAGACGATTGCGAGACCGAACCATCAAGGATGGACTTCAGCGCCTTGTAGCCGGGCTCGCCTTCGTCGAAGCTGAGGTCGTCGCAAAACACGATGAAGCGCTCGGGGCGTTCGGCCACCAGGTCGACGATGTCGGGCAGGTCGACCAGATCGGTTTTGTCGACTTCGATCAGGCGCAGCCCGCGCGGTGCGAACTCGTTCAGGCAGGCCTTGATCAACGAACTTTTTCCCGTGCCGCGCGCGCCGGTCAGCAGCACGTTGTTGGCACCGAAGCCATCGACGAACTGCTGTGTGTTGCGCAGCAGCCGCTCCTTCTGCAAATCGACCTCGACCAGCGACGCGAGCCGGATCGGCCCCACGTGCCGTACCGGTTCGATCACGCCCGTGCCGCCACGCTTGCGGTAACGGAAAGCGATCGCCGCGGCCCAGTCGGGCGCCGTCAGCGGGTGCGGCAAGACCGCTTCGAGGCGGCTCAACAGCGCCTCGGCGCGGTGAATCAGGTGCAACAACGGGTCGGTGGTAGTGGACATGCGTGAGCCGAAAACGCGCCGCGCCGGGCGCAGGCAAACGGCAGTGTAGCGACGCGGCCTTTATGCGCTCTTGGGCTTGGCCTGCAGCTCGAACACGCGATCCGGCGCGACCGCAAACACGCGCTCGCCGTGCCGCACACGGATCGCCTGCATGCCGGTGAACGCGCCGAATGCCGGCAGCACGCCGACCCGCTCCGAGAACCAGAAGCACGGCAACCGATGCCAGTCGTGCGCGCGCCCGCCGATGCTCACGCACGGGTGCAGGTGGCCCGCGAGCGCGTAGCCGCCCGCCGCCGGCCGCGGGTGATGGTTGAGCGCGAGGCCCCGAAGCATCAAGGGCTCGTCGAAAGGCTGGATGTCGAGCATGGCGGGCGGGTCGCCGGCGCGGTCGTCGTGATTTCCGCGCACCAGCGTCAGCTCGACCGCACTGTGCAACTCGCGCCAGCGGAGCACCGCAGTGAGCGTGTCGGGTGCGAGCGAGCGCGCCGAGTGCAACAAGTCGCCAAGGAAGACGACGCGTTTCGCATCGAGCCTGTGGATCAATCGGGTGAGCACCGACAACGTTTCGCCGGTCGTGCCGGCCGGCACCGGCACGCCGAGCTGGCGAAAGCTGGTCGCCTTGCCAATGTGCGCGTCGGCGATAAGCAAGGTGTCGCACTCGGGCAGGAAGATCGCCTTCTCGGGCAACAGCATCAAGGTGTTGCCGCCGACCTGAAGGGTCACGGTCGCCACCGCATTCATCGCGGGCTGGCTCTCAGGAGACGAGCATCCGCAGGGCCGCGTCGAGGTGCTCGGTCGGGCTGCGCTTGAAGCCGGAACGCGCATAGCGCTGCAGCCGGCCGACGGCGAACGCAGTGAGCACCGAGGCGTGCGCGTTCGCGTCGACTGTCGGCGTGGCCGAACCGGCGGCGTCGGCCATGCCGCGCAGGCTTTGCCGCAACTGCGACTCGAAGCGCTCGAAAAACTGGTTCATGCGCGCGAGCAGGCGGTCGTTCTCGAACACCAGTGCGTCGCCGACCATCACGCGTGCCATGCCGGGGTTTTTCTCGGCGAACTGCAGCAACACGGTGAGCATCTTCTGCACCTGAACGTCGGGTGCCGCTTCGCGCTCGTGGATCTGGTTGATCAGCGTGAAAACGGTTTGCTCGACGAACTCGATCAGGCCTTCAAACATTTGCGCCTTGCTGGCGAAGTGACGGTACAGCGCTGCTTCCGAAACATCGAGTTGAGCCGCGAGCGCGGCCGTGGTGATGCGGTCGCCGCCCGGTTGTTCCAGCATGCTGGCCAAGGTATGCAGGATCTGCACGCGGCGCTCGCCGGGCTTGGGCCGTTTGCGCACCGATGCCGCTGTGCCAGGCTCGCCGGCCAGCCCGACAAGGGCGGCAGGTGGTTCGGCGTCGGCCTCGCCGGAATCTGTGGTTGGGGTCATCCGAGCGTAAGCAACTGTTGCAGCGAGCGGATTTTGGCACACACGTAGCGCGGGCTAGGGCAAGGGTGAACACCAACTTCGCGCGGCCGGAAACCGGCGTTAAAACCGCTCGTGGCGCCACCGCGCAAGTGACCGCGAAAGCGCCCCTCGAGGTAGCGCTGCATCCACACCGTGCGCATGCCGACGCGGCGCGCCGCCTTCTGGTTCTCGCGCATGTCTTCGACGAGGATGCAGCTGCTCGGCTGCACCTTGAGCTGCGCGGCGATGCAGCGAAACATTCGTGCATCGGGCTTCGGTCGCAAGTGGCCGAACATCGACATGTCCTCGATGCTGATGACGCCGTCGAACAGGTCGGCCAATCGCAAGGCGGCCAGCACCCGCAACGTGTAGTCGCGCGGTGCGTTGGTCACGATGTACTTGCGGCCGTGCAATCGCTTCAGCGCGGCGCGGTCGTGGTGGCTCATGCGCAACCGATCTTCGAGGCCCGGATGCCGATGCGTTTGCGCCAGAAAATGCGCGGCTTTCACGCCGTGGTGGCGCACGAGGCCGAGCAGCGTCGCACCGTAGCGGCTCCAGTAGAAGTCGCGCAGGCGCGAAGCTTCGGTCGGCTCGATGCCGAGCTCGCCCACCATGTAGTCGTTCATCGCGACGCTGGTGGGGCCGAACGCGGCGTGGCTCGCATCGTGCAGCGTGTTGTCGAGGTCGAACAGCCAAACCCGCCGGGTCGAACTTCGGCATCCCCCCGAGGGATCGGCCGACATACCCGGCGGCCGAGGGGTCGTCATCAATGGGAGCGGATCATGGTTCCGTAGGCCTGCTCGGTGAGCACCTCCAACAGCATCGCGTGCGGCACGCGGCCGTCGATGATGTGCACGGTGTTGACGCCGTTTTTCGCGGCCTCGAGCGCCGAGCCGATCTTTGGCAGCATGCCACCGCTGATCGTGCCGTCGGCGAAGAGCTCGTCGATCTCGCGCGCGCTCAGGTTGGTCAGCAGCTTGCCGGCCTTGTCGAGCACGCCGGGGATGTTGGTCAGCATGATCAGCTTCTCGGCCTTCAGCACCTCGGCCAACTTGCCGGCCACCACGTCGGCGTTGATGTTGTAGTTCTCGTTGTCGGCGCCGAAGCCGAGCGGCGAGATCACCGGGATGAACTGGTCGTCTTGCAGCGCCTTGACGACGCTCGGATCGATCGACTCGATCTCGCCGACGTTGCCCACGTCGTGCACCTTGCTCGGGTCTTTCAAATCGAACAGTCGCAGCTTTCGCGCGCGAATCAGTCCGCCATCTCGGCCGGTCAGCCCAACGGCCTTGCCACCGGCCACGTTGATCAGCCCGACGATGTCTTGTTGCACCTGACCGGCCAGCACCCACTCGACCACTTCCATCGTCTCGTCGTCGGTCACTCGCATGCCTTGAATGAACGTGCCCTTCTTGCCGATCTTGGCGAGCGCCTCCTCGATCTGCGGCCCGCCGCCGTGCACCACCACCGGGTTCAAACCGACGAGTTTGAGCAGCACCACGTCTTCTGCAAAGTCTTGTTGCAACGCCGGGTCGGTCATGGCGTTGCCGCCGTATTTGATGACGATGGTCTTGCCGTGAAACTTGCGGATGTAGGGCAGTGCCTGCGCCAGGATCTCGGCCTTGTCGCGGGGCGAGATGTGCGTGAGATCGGGAGCGTCGGTGGTCATGGCGGCCTTGGCTGTCGAGGTAAAAACATTGTAGGGTCGACGCCCCGCGAGTCGCTGCGGCCGGCCGGTCGAGACGGCACAATGCGCCACGCCCATGCAGCTCGCCTCGCTCCTCCCCACCCGCCCGGTCAGCTTCCTCGGCCACGTGCTGATCTCCGCCGTCGACGCGCTTCGCGGCCGCTGGCGGTTTCGCATGAAGGACCTGAGCCGCGTGATGGCGGATTGCAGCGCACGTGCGGTGCCGATCGTCACCATCGTCAACGTGCTGGTCGGCGCGATCCTCGCGTTCGTCGGTGCGGTGCAGCTCGTGAAATTCGGTGCCGGCATCTACGTGGCCGATCTGGTGGGCATCGCAGTCGCGCGCGAGATGGCCGCGATCATCACCGCGGTGGTGATCGCCGGGCGCACCGGCGCGGCTTTCGCTGCCGAGCTCGCGACCATGCAGGCCAACGAAGAGGTCGACGCGCTCGAAGTGCTGGGCCTGAATGCGGTCGACTTTTTGGTGCTGCCGCGCGTCCTCGCGCTGCTGCTGATGATGCCGCTGCTGTACGTGTTCGGCTGTGTCACGGGCCTCATCGGCGGCATGGTCGTGGCGGCCGGCATGCTTGACATTTCGCCCGCGGCCTACATGGACCGCACCGTGCTTGCGCTCGACTGGTCGCACCTCGGGCTCGGCATCTCCAAATCGTTCGTGTTCGGCGGCCTGATCGGCATGGTGGGCTGCTACAGCGGCCTGTACGCCCAGCGCAACGCGGCCGGCGTGGGCGTCGCGACGACCAACTCGGTCGTCGTCAGCATCGTCGGCATCATCGTGCTCGACGCGGTGTTCGCGGTGTGCGCGAACGCGCTGGGGGTCTGACCGTGGCGCTGCTGGCAGTCGACGGCCTGGAGATGCGCTTTGGCGACCGCCTGATCCAGACCGGCGTGAACTTCGAGGTCGAGAAGGGCACGATCTTCGCGATCATGGGTGGCAGCGGCTGTGGCAAGAGCACCTTGCTGCGGCACCTGGTCGGCCTGATGCCGCCGGCCAAAGGCACGGTGAAATACGAAAACATCGACTACTGGGCCGCCGACGACGCCGGCCAAGCCAAGCTGCGCACCGGCTTCGGCATGCTGTTCCAGAGCGCGGCACTGTGGTCTTCGATGACGATTCTCGAGAACGTCTGCCTGCCGCTCGAGCAACAAGGCAAGCTCGACGAGGCCGGGCGCGAGGCGCGAGCCCGCGAGGTGCTGGCGTGGGTCGACCTCGGCCCCTTCGCCGACTTTTATCCGTCGGACCTTTCTGGCGGCATGAAAAAACGCGCCGGCCTGGCACGCGCGATCGGCACCGAGCCGCCTCTGCTGTTTCTCGACGAACCCTCGGCCGGCCTCGACCCGATCAGCTCGAAGAAGCTCGACAACCTGATCCTCGACATTCGCAAACGCACCGGCTGCGCAGTGGTGTTCGTGAGCCACGAGTTGCCGAGCCTGTTCGCGATTGCCGACGATGGCATCTTTTTAGACGCCGACAGCAAGACCCCGATCGCGCATGGCTCGCCGAGCGCGCTGCGCGATACCGCCACGCACCCGACGGTGCGCGCCTTTCTCGCGCGCGAGGAGCCGCCACCCGAGCCAGGGGCCCCGCAAACCGCAGCAACCCCCGTACCATCGACCACCCTATGAAACGCAACGCCCTGCTCATCGGTGCCTTCTTGATCTCGGCGGTGGTGCTCATCGTCGTCGGCGTGCTGTGGCTCAACGGCAATGACCTCTTCTCGAAGAAAGAGGAGGCGATGATTTACTACAAGGGCAATGTGTCGGGGCTCTACGTCGGGGCGCCGGTCACGTTCCGCGGCGTCGCGGCAGGCCAGGTCGAAGACATCGCGCTCGAGCTCGACAGCAAGTCGCTCGCCGCGCGGATCGCTGTGCGGGTCAGGCTGCAGCCCAACGCGATGCGGTTTACCGATCAGAACCCCGACACCGGCTTCAACATGCAAAAACTCGTGAACCGCGGCTTGCGCGCGCGGCTGGTTGCGCAGAGCTTCGTGACCGGGCAAAAGTCGATCGAGCTGGACTTCATGCCGGACACGCCCGCCACCCTGCTCGGCGACGGCCGCAAAGCCGAGATTCCGGCGCTCGGCGACCGCTTCGGTGCGCTGATCGACCAGGTTGCCGAGCTGCCGTTGCGCGACACCGTGCAAGACATCCGCGACACCGTGAAAGAACTGCGCGGCACGCTCACCGCAGTGCAGCGCACGCTCGACAGCACGCAAACAGTGCTGACCGGCGCCTCCGATGAAGTTGCGAAGGCCGGCACGGCGTCGCGCACGACCCTGCTGGTCGCCACCGAGGCGATCAAGCTGGTTCAGGTCAACTCGGCCGCCACGCTCGCCTCGATCACGCAACTCGCCGATGCGAGCAAGCAGACCGTGCAAGCCGCGCAACCCGACCTGCAGCGCACGCTCGCCGGCACCCGCGAGGCGGCCGAATCCGCGCGGCTCGCGATGACCCGCGTGGCCGAGATGACCGCGCCGAACGCCGCGCTGCGCGCCGACCTCGACGCCGCGATGCGCGACTTCTCACAAGCCGCGCGCGGGCTGCGCGACTGGAGCGAATTGCTGGAAGAAAAACCGAACGCCATCATCTTCGGGAACAAACGCGAATGAACGTCTTCGTAAAACTTGCGCCGGTAGCGCTCGCCACGCTGCTCGCCGCGTGCGCATCGCCGTCGCCCGCGCCGGTGCTGCTGACCTTGCCGCCTGCGTTGGTGCCCGCGGCGGCGCCAGCTGCACCGGCGCCGGGCGCATCAACGCCCTTGCTCGCCGTGCGCCGCATCAACATCCCCGAGTACCTGGTCTCGCGCCGGGTGCGCTTTCGCGCCGATGCCGCGACGCTCGCCGAATGGCCGAACACCTATTGGGCCGAGCGCGTCGAGATCGGCGTGTCGCGCGAGTTGGTGTCGGCGCTGCGCCAGCAGTTGCCCGGTTGGACGCTGTGCGACACGAATTGCGGTGATCAGGTGGCCGGCCTGAACCTGCAGGTCACGCTGGTGCCGATGGACTACCTGCGCAGCGCGCAAAAGCTCCAGGCACGTGCGCGCATCACGGTCAGTGGCGGCGGCACCGCAGAGGGCAAGGTGCTGGAGACGAAGGAGCTGAGCGTCGACATCCCCGCGAACGCCGACACCGCGCAAGCGCATGCGCAAACGATCTCGACCTTGATCGAGAAGGTGGCCGCCGAAGCGGCCGTTGCGATCCGCAACGCCAAGCCTTAGGGCTCGACGCGGCGAGCTCGGCTCGCCAAGCCGCCGAGCTGCCTAGAAGTGGATGCCGCGCATCATTTGTGCCATCGCGATCGCCTCGGGTGACAAGGTTGCCTTCCCGCTGCCCTTCTCGCCCTTCTCGCCCTTGGCCGCAGCGCTGTCCGGGAACATGCGGAACGTGGTGTTCATCAAAATCTGCGTGATGCGCGGTGCCACGGCGTGCAGCAGCTCGACCGAGATGCCCAGGCGCGTCGCGACGCGCACCGGCTTGTCCACGCAGGCCTGCACGATCAGGTCGGAGGCCTCGTCGGTCGAGAGCAGCGGCATGTTGTCGTAGATCTTGGTCGGCGCGGTCATCGGCGTGCGCACCAGCGGCATGTTGACGGTGGTGAAGGTGACGCCCTGGTCGGCGAACTCGCTCGCAGCGCAGCTCGTCCAGGCATCGAGCGCAGCCTTGCTCGCCACATAGGCCGAGAAGCGCGGCGCATTCACCAGCACGCTGATCGAGCTGATGTTGACGACGTGGCCCTTTTTCTTCGCGACCATGCCGGGCAGCAAGCCCATCGTGACGCGCAGCGAGCCGAAGTAGTTCAACTGCATCGTGCGTTCGTAGTCGTGAAAACGGTCGTAGCTGGCTTCGATCGCACGGCGGATCGAGCGGCCGGCGTTGTTGATCAGGTAGTCGACACCGCCATGGTCGGCGGTGAGTTGCTCGACGAAGGCCTTGCAGCTTTCCTCGTTCGCGATGTCGGCGGAGTAGGTGACGACGATCGCCTCTTTGCCGGCCTCGGCCAGGATCTCGTTTTTCGCTTCGGCGAGCTTGGCTTCGTCGCGCGCGCAGATCACCGTGATGGCGCCGGCTTTCGCGAACTTCACCGCCGCCGCCAGGCCGATGCCCGAGGAGCCGCCCGTCACCAGCACGACCTTGCCGGCCACCGTGCCGCGCAGCGATTTGTCGATCAGCAGCGCGGGGTCGAGGTGGCGCTCCCAGTAGTCCCACAACCGCCACGCGTAGTCGCGCAGTTCAGGGCAGGCGATGCCCGAACCCTTGAGTGCCGCCATCGTGTCGCGGCAGTCGTAGCGGGTCGGGAAATTGACGAAGGTCATCATGTCGTCGGGCAGGCCGAGGTCTTTCATGACCGCGGCGCGCACACGGCGCACCGGCGCCAGTGCCATCATTCCCTTCTTCACGCTTTTCGGGATGAAGCCGAGCAGCGCGGCGTTGATGAACAGGTTCATCTTCGGCGCGTGCGCGGCCTTGCTGAAGATGTCGAGCACATCGCCGACGCGGTAGCCGTTCGGGTCGACGAGGTGAAAGCACTTCTTGTTCAATTCAGCCTTGCCGTGGCTGATGTGGTCGAGCGCAGCAACGACGAAATCGACCGGCACGATGTTGATCCGCCCACCCTCTAAACCCACGCTCGGCATCCACGGCGGCAGGATCTGGCGCATACGCTGGATCAGCTTGAAGAAGTAGTACGGGCCGTCGACCTTGTCCATCTCGCCGGTCAGCGAGTCGCCGACGACGAGCGCGGGGCGGTACACCGTCCACGGCACTTTCGATTCCTTGCGCACGATCTTCTCGCTCTCGTGCTTGGTCATGAAGTACGGGTGGTCGAGTCCCTCGGCCTCGTCGAACATGTCTTCACGGAACACGCCTTCGTACATGCCGGCGGCCGCGATCGAGCTCACGTGGTGAAAGTGGCCGGCGTCGATCGCCTTGGCGAATTCGACGGCGTTGCGCGTGCCGTCGATATTTACTTCGACCTGCGATGCTTCGTCGGCCGAGAGGTCGTAGACCGCGGCCAAGTGGTAGACGTGGTCGATCTTGCCCTTGAGCTTTTTCACGTCCTCGGCCGAGACGCCGAGCTTCTTCGCGGTCAGGTCGCCGAAGACCGGAATCGCCCTCGCCTTCGCGGTGTTGCCAGCGAGACCCCAGTGTTCGTACAGACCCGCGACCTTGCCTTCGCTCTCCGGCCGCAACAGGAAAAACACGGTCGCACCGCGGCGGTCAAGCAAGGTCTTGACGAGGCGTTTGCCGATGAAGCCGGTCGCGCCGGTGACGAAATATTGCATGCTGTGATCCTCCAGAACCTGACACGAGAGCCGCGCATTTTTGACCAATGCCTCACGTCTTCTGCCCGCGATTTACCCGCAGCCGCGCGAGGGCGCCACCAGACAGGCTTGCCCGTGAAATTAGGATGCGCTCCCTATGCCGCCTGCCTATAGTCGACTCGCATCAACTCAACGAGAACACCCACCATGGTCAAGAAACTCAAAGCAATGGCGGACAAGCAAGCCGCATCCACCGGGCGCTTGTTCGACAGCGCGCTCGCCGGTCAAGTGAAGGATTCGGCCCAGCAGATCTGGCTGGCCGGCATGGGCGCGTTCGCGCGCGCGCAGGCCGAAGGCACCAAGGTGTTCGAGACGCTGGTCAAGGAAGGCGCGCATTTGCAGAAGAAGACCACCACGGCCGCCGAAGACAAATTCAGCGAAGTCACGAGCAGGATGAGCAACATGGCCGGCGACGTGCAAGCCAAGGCCGGCCAGCACTGGGACAAGCTCGAAGGCATCTTCGAAGAACGCACCGCGAAGGCCATGAAAAAGCTCGGCGTGCCGTCGGCCAAAGATGTGGACGCAATGGTGGCCCGCATCGACGAACTGAGCGCGAAGGTCACGAAGCTGTCGAAGGCCGCGCCGGTCAAGGCGGCTGCGACGAAGCCAGCGGCCAAGCCGGTCGCGAAGGCACCTGCGAAGAAGGCTCCGCCGAAGCGCGCACCGGCTCGCAAGCCGACGGCTGCCTGATCAGCCCAGGTACCGCGCCTCGAGGTAGCGCCGAAAATGCACCGGGTTCAACGCCTCGCCGGTGGCGCGGGTCGCGAGCTCGGCGGTAGGCCAGCGGCTCGCTTGCGACCAGATGTTGTCGCGCAGCCAATCGAACACCGGCGCGAGTTCGCCGCGGCCGATGCGTGCGTCGAGGTCGGCGTGCTGCGCGCGGATCGCGGCGAACCACTGCGCCGCATACATCGCGCCCAGCGTGTAGCAAGGGAAGTAGCCGAACGAGCCGCCGGGCCAGTGCACGTCTTGCAGGCAGCCTTGTGAGTAGTTGCCGCGGGTGTCGACGCCGAGCAGCGACTGCATGCCCTCGTCCCACAGCGCCGGGATGTCTTCGGCCTCGATGCTGCGCTCGATCAGCTTTTTCTCGATGCCGTAGCGCAGCATCACATGCGCCGGGTACGTCAGCTCATCGGCATCGACGCGAATGAAATCGGGCTTCACACGCGTCATGAGGTTGTACAGGTTGCCCGGCTCGAACGCCGGCTGATCGCCGAAGTGCCGGCGCAGCAGCGGCGCAAGCAGGCCGGCGAACGCGCGGCTGCGGCCGAGCTGCATCTCGAAACTCAGGCTCTGGCTTTCGTGGATGCCCATCGAGCGCGCGTGCGCAATCGGCTGCCCGAGCCAATCGCGCGGCAGGTTCTGCTCGTAGCGCGCGTGGCCTGTCTCGTGGATCGTGCCCATCAGCGCCTGCATCAAGTCTTCTTCTCGGTAGCGCGTGGTGAGCCGCACATCTTCGGGCACGCCGCCGCTGAACGGGTGCGCGCTCTCGTCGAGCCTGCCGCCCTCGAAGTCGAAGCCGAGCAGCACCATCACGTCGAGGTTCAGTGCCCGCTGCATCGCTTGCGGAAACGGGCCGACGGGTTCGATCACCGGCTCGCCCGCCTGCTTCTCACGCGCTCGCGTGACGAGGCCCGGCAGCCACTGCTGCAGGTCACCGAACACCCGGTCGACATCGGCGCTCGTGGTGCCGGGTTCGTACTGGTCCATCAGCGCGTCGTAAGGCGCGAGGCCGGTCTGGTCCGAGAGGCGCTTTGAGACCTCGCGACTGAGCCTGAGCACCTCGCGAAAGTTGCCGAGAAACCCCGGCCAGTCGTTGGCCGGCCGCTGCGTGCGCCAGGCGTGTTCGCAACGCGCATCGGCGAGCGACATCGCCTCGACCAGCGCCTGCGGCAGCGCGTTCGCCATGCGCCACGCGCGCCGAATTTCGCCGAGGTTGGCACGCGAGAACGCGTCGATGTTTTCGGTGGCGGCGCGTTGCAGCAGCTCGGCCAACTTCGGGTCGGTGCGGATCTGGTGCAGCAGGCCTTCCATCTCGGCCATCGCCTTTGCGCGCGCATCGTTGCCCTTGGGCGGCATCATCGCGGCCTGGTCCCAACCGGCGATCGATTGCAGATGTTCGAAGTGATGCAGCCGGCGCCAAATGCCTGCCAGTTCGTCGTATGCGGTTTTCATGTGGGGCTTTCTTGCGCAGGTCGGGCCGAGCGACTCATACGGCTCATGACGCGAACTGCCCGGGCCAAAACCAGAGCATCGCGCTCGTCATCGTGATGTACCGCGCGAACTTGCCGACGGCCATGTAGAACACGCAGGGCCAAAACGGCAGCTTGAGCCAGCCGGCCACTGCGCAAAGCGGATCGCCGACGATTGGCAACCACGACAGCAGGCAACCCTTCGTGCCCCAGCGTTCGAGCCAGCGCAGTGCGCGCGCGTTCGGCGGCTTCTGGTGTTTGACGCGCTCGTAGGCGCGTTCAGCGCCGTAGCCCATCCACCAGGTGACGGCGCCGCCAAGCGTGTTGCCGACGGTGGCGATCAGGATCGCGGGCCAGAACATCGCGGGGTTGATCTTGACCAGGCCGAACACCGCAGGTTCGGAGCCGAGCGGCAACAAAGTGGCCGACACGAACGAGACGATGAACACTGTGCTCAAGCCGAATTTCGGCAAGGCCAGCAACGCCAACATCGATTCGACCCATGCTTCCATCGGCCGGCATTATGAACAGCGCGCGCATCCCTTCGCTATAGGACTTTCAGCCGAAACCCGCCGCTATACTCCTGCCTCCTTTTTCAGCAGTCCCCACGCGCCACCCTCGCCATGCAGATCGGCCACATCCCGCTGCCGAACCGTCTTTTCGCTGCGCCGATGGCGGGCGTGACCGACCGGCCGTTTCGTCAGCTCTGCAAGCGCCTCGGCGCCGGCTACGCGGTCAGCGAAATGGTGACTTCGCGCAAGGATTTGTGGAGCAGCCTGAAGACCAGCCGCCGCGCGAACCACGATGGCGAAGTCGCGCCGATCGCAGTGCAGATCGCCGGCACCGATGCACTGATGATGGGCGAGGCCGCGGCCTACAACATCGACCGCGGCGCGCAGATCATCGACATCAACATGGGCTGCCCTGCCAAGAAGGTGTGCAGCAAATGGGCCGGCTCGGCACTGATGCAGGACGAGCCGCTGGCGCTCGCGATCATCGAGGCCGTGGTCGCCGCGTGCGCGCCGCGCAACGTGCCGGTCACGTTGAAAATGCGCACCGGCTGGTGCCATGCAGAACGCAACGCGGTACGCATCGCACGCGCCGCCGAGAGCGCCGGCATCGCGATGGTCGCAGTGCACGGTCGCACCCGCGAGCAGGGCTACAAGGGCGCAGCCGAATACGACACGGTGAGCGCCGTGAAGGCCGCGTTGCGGATCCCGGTGGTTGCGAACGGCGACATCGATTCACCCGAAAAAGCGCGTGACGTGCTCGCGGTCACGGGCGCCGATGCAGTCATGATCGGCCGCGCTGCGCAGGGCCGGCCGTGGATCTTTCGCGAGATCGCGCACTTTCTCGAAACCGGTGAGCACCTCGCCGCACCCGACGTCGGCCAGGCCAAGGCCTGGCTGCTCGAACACCTTGACGACCACTACGGCCTGTACGGTTTGGATGACGACGGCGCGGGCGTGCGGAGCGCGCGCAAGCACATCGGCTGGGCGGTGCGCGCACTGCCCGGCGGCGAAGCCTTTCGAGCGCGGATGAATTTGCTGAGCAGTTGCGAGACACAGGTGCGTGCCGTCACCGACTGGTTCGATGCGCTCGCCGACACGCACCGGCTGTTGCCGCGCGCGAGTGCAACCGTGACGCCGGAACAAGAAACAGAAGAAACGTTCGCATGAAAAAACCGGCCCACATCGAAGAGTGCATCCGCGACAGCCTGGAGTTGTATTTCAAGGACCTGCGCGGCGTCGAACCCGCGGCGATGTACGAAATGATTCTTGGCGTGGTCGAGAAGCCGCTGCTCGATGTTGTGATGAAGCGCGCCGAGGGCAACCAGAGCCGCGCGGCCGAATGGCTGGGCATCAACCGCAACACGCTGCGCCGCAAACTGCTCGACCACAAGCTCATCAAATGAACCCTGTTGCACGACCGCAGTTCACCGCCCTGCTTTCGGTCTCCGACAAGACCGGCGTGCTCGAATTCGCGCGCGCGCTGAGCGCGCTCGGCATCCGGCTGCTCTCGACCGGCGGCACCGCCAAGCTGCTCGCCGATGCCGGATTGCCCGTCACCGAAGTGGCCGAGCACACCGGCTTTCCGGAGATGCTCGACGGTCGTGTCAAGACGCTGCACCCGACCATCCACGGTGGCCTGCTGGCGCGCCGCGATCTGCCCGAGCACATGGCCTCGATCGGCGCGCACGGCATCGCGACGATCGACCTGTTGGTGGTCAACCTCTACCCGTTCGAGGCCACCGTCGCTGCGCCCGGCTGTACGCTCGCGATGGCGATCGAGAACATCGACATCGGCGGCCCGGCGATGGTGCGCTCGGCCGCGAAGAACTGGCAAGACGTGGCGGTGCTGACCGACGCCTCGCAGTACGCGCAAGTGCTGGCCGAGCTAAAGGCCGACGGCGTGGTGAGCACGTCGACCAAGTTCGCGCTGTCGGTGGCCGCCTTCAACCGCATCTCGAACTACGACGGCGCGATCAGCGACTACCTGTCGTCGCTGCAGGCCAACGGCACGCGAGCCGCGTTCCCCGCGCAGTCGAACACCCGCTTCGTCAAGCTGCAAGACCTGCGTTACGGCGAGAACCCGCACCAGAGCGCGGCCTTCTACCGTGACCTGCATCCCGCGCCAGGTTCGCTCGTCACGGCGAAGCAATTGCAGGGCAAGGAGCTGTCGTACAACAACATCGCCGACGCCGACGCGGCGTGGGAGTGCGTTAAGTCGTTCGACGTGCCGACCTGCGTCATCGTCAACCACGCCAACCCCTGCGGCGTGGCACTCGGCGCGAGCGCCGCCGAGGCCTACGGCAAGGCCTTCAAGACCGACCCGACCTCGGCCTTCGGCGGCATCATCGCGTTCAACTGCGAGCTTGACGGCGCTGGCGTGGCACTCGTCGCGAAGCAGTTCGTCGAAGTGTTGATGGCGCCGAGCTTCACCCCCGAAGCGCTCGCGTTGTTAACCGCGAAGCCGAACACGCGGGTGCTGCAGATCGCGTTGCCGGCCGGCGGCGAAACCGATTGGGACCGAGGCCGCAACGCGCAAGACATGAAGCGCGTCGGATCCGGTTTGTTGATCCAGACCGCCGACAACCGCGAGATCGCGTCGACCGAGTTGAAGATCGTCACCGACAAGCAGCCGACTGCAGAGCAACTCGGCGACCTGCTGTTCGCATGGAAGGTCGCGAAGTACGTCAAGAGCAACGCGATCGTTTTCTGCGGCGGCGGCATGCCGCTCGGCGTCGGCGCCGGCCTGATGAGCCCAATCGATTCGGCGCGGATCGCCAGCATCAAGGCGGGCAATGCCGGGCTGACGCTGGTCGGCTCGGCGGTTGCGAGCGACGCGTTCTTCCCGTTCCGTGACGGTCTCGACGTGGTGATCGACCAAGGTGCGACCAGCGTGATCCAGCCTGGCGGCTCGATGCGCGACGACGAGGTAATCGCCGCCGCGAACGAACGCGGCATCGTGATGGTCACGACTGGCGTGCGGCACTTCCGCCACTAGCTCAACGCAATGACACTCCCCGAGGTCACCGGCCTCGCCCTTGCCGGCATCGCGCGCCTGATCACCGGCGCGCAAGGCCACTGGTACGGCGCACCGCCGAAGGCCGAGCAGCGCATCTATTTCTCTAACCACCAGAGCCACTTCGATTGGGTGCTGATTTGGGCCGCGTTGCCGAGCGACCTGCGCACGATGACTCGGCCGATCGCAGCGCGCGACTACTGGACTTCGTCACCGCTGAAGCACTGGATCACACGCGAGATCTTCAACGCGGTGTACGTGAGCCGGCAGCGTACGGACGACGAAGACCCGCTCGAGCCGCTGATGGATGCGCTGCGCCATGGCGACTCGCTGGTGATCTTTCCGGAGGGCACGCGCGGCAACAAGGTTGACCCGGCCGCGTTCAAGGCCGGCCTCTATCACCTGGCCGAAGCCTTCCCCAACGTGCAGCTGATCCCCACCTGGATCGACAACGTGCAACGCGTGATGCCCAAGGGCGAGGTCGTGCCGGTGCCGATCCTGTGCTCGGTCACGTTCGGCGCACCGTTGACGCTGGCCCCCGGTGAAGCCAAGCGCACCTTCCTCGAACGCGCACGCAACGCCGTCATGGCGCTCAGGTCGATCCACTGATGGGTTTCCTCCGCAACTTCACGACCTCGCAGCAGATCGGCCTGCTTTTCGTCACGCTGTTCGGCAGCCTGACCATCGTGACGGTTGTCGCTTTCAGCCGCACGCTGCGCGAGCGCAGCGACTTCGACCTCGACGCGCACGAACGGTTCAAGCGCGATCTGCGCGCGGTCTGGATCGGCGCGGTGCTGTTCTGGATTTCGTGGGTCGCTGGCGGCCTCGTCTCGACGCTGCTGTTCACGCTGATCTCGTTCATCGCGCTGCGCGAGTTCGTGACGCTCACGCACACGCGCCGCGGCGATCACCGCAGCCTGCTGCTGGCGTTCTTCATCGTCCTGCCGCTGCAGTATGTGATCGTCGCGAGCGAACAGTTCGACCTTTTCACGGTGTTCATCCCGGTCTACGTGTTCCTCGCGATCCCGGTCGTCAGCGCGCTCGGCAACGACCCACAACGCTTTCTGGAGCGCACCGCAAAAATCCAATGGGGCATCATGGTTTGCGTCTACGGCATGAGCCACGCCCCCGCGCTGTTGCTGCTCGACCTGCCCGACTACGGCGCGCGCGGCGCGTTCCTGGTGCTCTACCTAGTGGTCGTCGTCGCGATCGCGCAGATCGTGCAAGAGGCCGCGAGCCGGCGCCTGCGTCGCCGACCAGTGGCGCGCGCGATCAGCCGATCGTTTTCGTGGCGCGCCTGGGGCATCGGCGCCGGCGCGGCGGCGCTCGCCGGTGGCCTGCTGTACTGGTCGACCCCGTTCAAGAGCCCATGGGGTGCCATCGTCATGGGCCTGATCGCCGGCGGCAGCGGCACGCTAGGCGAGTTCGTGATGCACGCGCTCAAGCGCGATGCAGGCGTGAAATCATGGAGCGGCAAGGCCTCGGTGACGGGCGCGGTCGGCTTGCTCGATCGCGTCGCGCCGCTGTGCTTCGCGGCGCCGGTGTTCTTCCATTCCGTGCGTTGGTATTTCGATTTATGACGATCCCTCGCCCGACGAATCCATCGGCCGATCCCCCTAGGGGATGCGGGCCGGCTTGGCTGGGCTACGAAGGGGCCACTGCGTGGCCCTTGCCCGGCGCTCGGCCCGCTTTAACTTGATGCGAATCCTCGGCATCGACCCCGGCCTTCGCACCACCGGCTTCGGCGTGGTCGAATCGGTCGGCGCGAAGCTGCACTACATCGCCAGCGGCACGATCAAGACCGAGTCGGTCGTGTCGGGCTCGCTGCCCGAGCGGCTCAAGGTCATCTTCGACGGCGTGCGCGAGATCGCGGCGCGCTACGAGCCGACGTGCGCGTCGGTCGAGATCGTGTTCGTCAACGTCAACCCGCAATCGACGCTGCTGCTGGGCCAAGCGCGCGGCGCAGCGCTGACGGCGCTCGTCACGGCCAACCTGACTGTTGCCGAGTACACCGCGCTGCAGATGAAAAAAGCCATCGTCGGCCACGGCCAGGCGCGCAAGGAGCAAGTGCAGGAGATGGTGATGCGCCTGCTGGCGCTGCCGGGCTTGCCTGGCAAGGACGCAGCCGACGCGCTGGGGCTGGCGATCTGCCATGCGCATGCGGGCTCGTCGTTGGCAGCGCTGGCGCGGGGCGCGACGCTCGCGCCGCGGGCGCATGCGCAATACAAGCGCGGGCGGACTTACTGAGGTTTGCTGCGTCGGCGTCGGCGTCGGCATCGACATCGGCGCATCGCGGCGGGCGGCACCCGGCGGGGGCTCATGCTGTGGCGGTCTTCGCTTCGCTGCGACTGCGTTGCGGTGCTCGCTTCGAGGTCGTGCCGCAGAACTCGCCCCGCCGGGTGCCGCCCGCCGCGACCCCAACCAGCGGTGGCGATCCAAACATTCCGAGATGCCACGCTGCGTCCGCAAAGGCGCGTTCAAGCTGCGCGCGGCGCTTCGTGGAAGGCGTCGAGGAGGCGAGCCCGGACTGAAATAGTCCTGTGGACTGTTTCTGCCTGGCGAGCGGCCGGGTCTCTGGCCCGGCGCGGCCTGCGCAGGCCAGGGCGTGTGGTCGCACGCGCAGCGCGCATTGTCATCTGACTCGCCGCGGCTGTTTGAGCAAAGTGAGCGCAGCGAACGGAGCGAGTTTCGCGGCGGGCCACGCAACCGAGCACCGCAGAGCAGTCGTCGCGCAGCGGCGACCGCCGAGGCGAAGCGACGCGCCCCGCACGAACGCGCCTTTGCCGCCCCGCCACACACGCGCCGTCGATTGCACTCCACCGTCTCAGCGACAATCCATTCCCTATGTATGCCCTCTTCGAAGAAGCCGGAAAGTTCCTCGCCGGCCGCGTGATGACAGACGCCGACACCTCGATGCAGATCGAGCTCGACTCCGGCAAGCGCGTGAAAATCAAATCGGCCAACGTGCTGCTCAAGTTCGAGAAGCCGCAGCCGGCCGAACTGATCGCCTCCGCCCAAGCCCTCGCCAAAGAAATCGACCTCGACCTCGCGTGGGAATTCGCACCCGACACCGAGTTCAGCTTCGGCGACTTGGCGCGCGAGTATTTCGAGGCCAGCGCCGGCCTCGAAAAGCAGGCGGCCGCGCTGTTCCGGCTGTTCGAGGCGCCGCATTACTTTCGCCGCCTCGGCAAAGGCAACTTCAAGAAAGCGCCGGAAGAAATCGTCAAGGCCGCGCTGCTCGGTATCGAACGCAAGAAGCAGCTTGCCGCGCAGATCGACAACTGGGCCGGCGAACTCGTGCTAGGCGTTTGCCCGCCGGCCGTACGCGAGCAGCTCTACAAGCTCTTGTTCAAACCCGACAAGAACGCACCCGAGTACAAGGCCGTCGTCGAAGCCGCAAAGCAGTCGCAAAAGGCGCCGCTCGATTTGCTGAAGGCCGCGGGCGCGATCGATTCGCCGTACCAGTTTCACTGGCGGCGCTTTCTGTTCGAGAGCTTCCCGAAGGGCACCGGGTTCCCCGCGCTGCAGGCGCCTGCGATCAAGGAGACGCTGCCAGTCGCCCCCGTGCGCGCGTTCTCGATCGACGACTCGCAAACGACCGAAATCGACGACGCGCTCTCGGTGCAGGGCTTGGGCAGCGGCACGGTCGTCTTCGGCGTGCACATCGCCGCGCCCGGCCTAGCGTTCGCGCCCGACTCGCCCGTCGATGGGGTGGCGCGTGCGCGGCTCTCGACCGTCTACATGCCGGGCCACAAGCTGACGATGCTGCCCGACGAGGTGGTGCAGGCCTACACGCTGATCGCCGGCCGTGAGTGCCCTGCCGTCTCGCTCTACATCACGTTGGACGAGGCCACGCTCGCCGTCACCGGCAGCGAGACCAAGCTCGAGCGCGTGCCGATCGCCGCGAACCTGCGCCACGATCAGCTCGACGCGGTGATCACCGAAGCGTCGCTGCTGGGCGATGCGCCGGCGCCTTATGAATTCGCGCCCGAACTCGCGTTCGGATTTCGTCTCGCGCGGCACCTGAAAGCGCAACGCGAAGTGGTGCGCGGCAAGCCGGAAAACTTCAATCGGCCCGACTACAACTTTCGCCTGGAGCGCGACGACGGCGCCGACGGCAGCGAGCCGCACGGCACCGAGCGCGTGCTGATCGCCACGCGCCAGCGCGGCTCGCCGCTCGACCTGATCGTGGCCGAGGCGATGATCCTGGCCAACAGCACCTGGGGCGGCTGGATCGCCGAGTGCGGCGTGCCGGGCATCTACCGCAGCCAGGCCAGCATGGCGCCGGGCGTGAAGGTGCGCATGGGCACCAAGCCGGCGCCGCACGCCGGCATGGGCGTGGCGCAATACACCTGGGCAACCTCGCCGCTGCGGCGCTATGTCGACCTCGTGAACCAGTGGCAGATCATCGCGTGCGCCCGCCATGGCCGCACCGCCGCGCTGGCTGCACCGTTCAAGCCGAAAGACGTGCAGCTGTTCGCGATCATCTCGGCCTTCGATTCGGCCTACGCCGAGTACAACGGCTTTCAGCAAGGCATCGAACGCTACTGGACGCTGCGCTCGCTGGCGCAGAACGACATCACCCAGCTCGATGCCGTGGTGATGAAAGACGGCCTGGTGCGCGCCGACGATTTGCCGCTGGTGTTTCGCGCCATCGGCGCCGAAAGCCTGCCGCGCGGCGCGCATGTGCGTTTGCGCATCGCCAGCACCGATTTGCTGACGCTCGACGTGCACGCCAGCGTCGTTGCGCGCCTCGACGATGCGACCGTGACCACGGATGCCGCTCCGGCCGAGACCGACGGCGACGACGCTGCGGAAAGCGTGGGTCCGCTGACGCTCGCCATCGAGGTGCAAGGCGACGACGCCGAAGCGCCGCAAACAGCAGACGCCACGCCGGGCGTCTGAACAAACACCCGCCGACCCGAGCTCACTCCCGCGATGCTGCGCAAGCTCTCGACCCTGTCTGTCGCGCTGATCGTCTCTCTCGGCGTGCACGCGGTGCTGCTGACGGTGCGCATCGTCGACCCCGAGGGCTTCAACCGCATTTTTCAGGACACGCCGCTGGAGGTGATCCTCGTCAACTCGCGCTCCGGCGAGCCGCCCGAAAAAGCGCAGGCGATCGCGCAGGCGGCGCTTGCCGGTGGTGGCGAAGCCGTGGCCGGTCGTGCGACCTCGCCGCTGCCGCCTTCGGCGATCGTCGAGACCGGCGACTCCGACCAGGAAGCGCGCAAACGCATCGAGCAGTTGCAGGAAACGCAGCAACAGTTGCTGGCGCAAATTCGCCGTGAGCTCGCGCTGCTGCCCGCGCCCGATCCGCAACACGAGCAAGGCAACCCCGACGAAGCGGCGCAGGAAGAACGTCGCCGACAACTCGTGATGTTGCTGGCCGAGATCGAGAAGCGCGTCAACGAAGAGAATGCGCGCCCGAAAAAGCGCTACATCAGCCCGGCAACGCGCGAAGAGGTTTACGCGATGTACTACGACCAGTTGCGCCGCAGAATAGAAGACCGCGGTACGCGTAACTTTCCCGAGAACCAGGGCAAGAAGCTGTACGGCGAGCTGACGATGAACGTGACCGTCGACGCCGAAGGGCGATTGGTCGACACCGAGGTCATCCGGCCATCGAGCTCGAAATTGCTCGACCGCCGCGCGATCGCGATCGTGCGCGCAGCGGCGCCGTTCGGCCTGTTCAGCGCTGCGATGCGCAAACGCGCCGATCAGTTGGTGATCACCTCGCGCTTCAAGTTCACACGCGACGAGGGCATGGAAGCGACGATGCTCGAGTCCATCAAGAACTGAGCGTTGCCATGGACCACTACGTCGTCGCCGGCAACCCGGTCGAGCACAGCCAGTCGCCCTTCATCCACGCCGCGTTCGCACAGCAGACCGGCCAGGCGATGGCGTACGGCCGGCTCCTGGTGCCGCTCGGCAGCTTCGCCGAGGCGGTGGGCGCACTTGCCGAGGGTGGCGCGAAAGGCTGCAATGTCACGGTGCCGTTTAAGTTCGATGCCTACGCGTCGGCGGCTCAGCACACCGAGCGCGCCACGCGCGCGCAGGCCGCCAACGTGCTGCGTTTCGATGCTGGCGGTTGGCTCGCCGACAACACCGACGGCGTTGGGCTGGTCAACGACATCGAGCACAACGCCGGCGTGACTCTGGCCGGCGCGCGCGTGCTGCTGATCGGCGCGGGTGGCGCAGCTTCGGGCGCGCTGGGGCCGCTGCTGGCAGCGGGGCCGGCCGAAGTGGTGGTCACGAACCGCACGCTGGACAGGGCGCGCGCGCTGGTCGAACGACACCGCGACATCGCGTCGGCCACGCTGCTGCGCGCGACGCCACTAGAAGGCTGCGGGCGTGATTTCGATGTCGTGATCAACGCGTCGGCGAGCAGCATGCAGGGCGCTTCGGTGCCGGTTTCACCGGTCGTGCTCGCCCCCGGCGCGCTCGCGCTCGACATGATGTACGGCCCGCCCGCGCAGCCCTTTTTCGATTGGGCCGCCGAGTGCGGGGCGCGCGGCCGCGACGGCCTGGGCATGCTGGTCGAGCAAGCGGCGGTCGCATTCGAGGTGTGGCGTGGCGTGCGGCCCGACACCGCGGCCGTGCTCGCCGCGCTGCGTGCGCGCATGAACGCAGCGAGCGTGAAGTCGTGAAATCGGCGTGGCGAATCTTCGCGTTGCTGGTGCTGTCGGCGCTGGCATTGCAGTTGTATTTTCTGGCGCGCGTCGCGCTGATGGTGGTGGTCGACCCGCAATCGACGTCATTCCAGCGCTCGGAGGCGTGGCGGCTGCTGACCGAAAAGCACGCGCTCGCCTGGCGGCAGCAGTGGGCGCCCTACGACCGCATCGCGCAGAGCTTGAAGCGCGCGGTGATCGCCTCGGAAGACGCCGGCTTCGCCGAGCACAGCGGCATCGAGTGGGACGCACTCGAGAAAGCCTGGGAACGCAACCAGAAGGCCGAAGCGCGGGTCGAAAAGATCAACCAGCAGCTCGACAAGCGCCTGCAGAAGGTGGCGTCCGGCAAGGTGGCCTCGCCGCCGAAGCCGGCGGTGCGCGCGCAGCCCAAGGTTGTCGGTGGCTCGACGATCACGCAGCAGCTCGCGAAAAACCTGTTCCTCGGCGGCGAGCGCAGCCTGCCGCGCAAGGCGCAGGAGTTCGCGATCACGTTCATGCTCGAAGGCTTGTTGAGCAAGCAGCGCATCCTAGAGATTTACCTGAACAACGTCGAATGGGGCGAAGGCGTGTTCGGCGCCGAAGCCGCGGCGCAGAATTACTTCCGCGTCGGCGCGAATGGCCTCGGCGCGATGCAGGCGGCGCAGTTGGCGGTGATGCTGCCAGCGCCGAAACGTTTCGAGAAGCGGCCCGGCTCGGCTTACGTGGTTGGCCGCGCCGGCACGGTCAGCGCGCGCATGGGCGCGGTCGAAGTGCCGTGATCTTTCTAGAATCGCGCATGAGTTCAGCACTGACCGGCGAGATCGCCGCGACCGCCGCCCGCCTCGTCGTCGAGGAAGGCATGGAGTACGGGCCGGCCAAGCGCCGCGCAGCGCGCGCGTTGGGACGATCGGGCACGCGCGCCGCGGAGTTGCCGGGCAACGACGTTGTCGAAGACGAGGTGCGCGAGTACCTTGCGATCTTCTGCGCCGAGACGCAGCCGGCCGAGTTGGCCGAGCTGCGAGAAGTCGCGGTGGTCTGGATGGAGCGCCTCGCCGAATTCCGGCCGCACCTGACAGGCGCTGTGTGGCGCGGCACCGCGACCCGGCTCAACAACATCCACCTCGAACTGTTTTGCGACGACTCGAAAGCCACCGAGCTTGCGCTGATCGACCGCAGGGTCGACTACGACGTCGGCAGCCGCATGGGGCCGCGCGGCGAACTCGTCGACGTACTGAGTGTGGCCCACACCAGCACGGTGCTCGGTGAACGCGTCACCGTGCACTTGAGCGTGCTCGATCACGACGACTTGCGCGGCGGGCTCAAACCCGATGCCGGCGGGCGCTCGCAGCGCGGCGATCTGACGGCGCTGCGCAAACTGATGGCAACCGAACCATGAAGCGCCGCAGTACGCTGATCGCTGGGGTGGCCACAACAGCGGGCGCCGCGGGGTTGGGCATCGCGCTGTGGCGCGCCAACAGGCCGGTGGCGCCCGAGGCGCAGGTCTGGCGCATGCGCTTCGATCGGCCGTCGGGGGGTCAACTCGCCATGGACTCATTTCGCGGCAAGCCTTTGCTGCTGAACTTTTGGGCCACATGGTGCCCGCCTTGCGTCGCCGAGTTGCCGTTGCTCGACCGCTTTCAACGCGACCATGCCGCGGTCGGCTGGCAAGTGGCGGGCCTGGCGGTCGACAACCTGCAGCCCGTCACCGAGTTCCTTGCGCGGCTCCCGGTGGGCTTCGCGATCGGCTTGGCGGGCAGCGGCGGCATCGAGCTCGCGCGCAATTTGGGCAACAGCGGCGGCGCGCTGCCGTTCACTGTGGTGTTCGATCGCTCCGGCACTTTGCTGCGGCGCAAGCTGGGTGTGATCACACCGGCCGACCTGCAAAACTGGGTCGCATCGATCGCGTGACGCGCCGCACGTCGATCAAATCGACTGAACTCGACATCAGCGATTTAATTCTTGTCAACACACGCCAATTTCGATCAAGACGCGTAAAGTGCTTGTTATTCCTGTCCTCAGCTGTCTAGGAAGCGGCACAGTCAAATTTAACCGTCCCAATGTCAACGCTTTGGTTGCGGGCGTGCTTCTCGAACAGATCACGACGCCAAGCGGCAAGATCGACGCAAATGCCGCTCGACGCCTTGAACCACGCAGCGCATCCCAGTCGACTTTCATTGCGCTAACAGCACGCCCCTCGCGGCGGCTCACCGAAAGGACTTCAAAACGCCATGGACCTTCGCAAGCTGAAAACGCTGATCGACCTCGTCTCCGAATCCAACATTTCCGAACTAGAGATCACCGAAGCCGACGGCAAGGTGCGCATTGTCAAAGCCGACCCGGTCGGCGCTGCGCCGATGTACTACGCGCCGACGCCCGCGGTGTTGGCGGCACCTGCACCCGTTGCCACGGTCGAACCTGCGGCGGTGCCGGCCGAGGCGGGGCACCCGATCAAGTCGCCGATGGTCGGCACCTTCTACCGTTCCGCGAATCCGGGCTCCAAGCCGTTCGCCGAAATCGGCGATGCGATCAAGGAGGGCGACCCGATCTGCATCATCGAGGCGATGAAGATCATGAACGAGATCGAGGCCGACAAGTCGGGCACGGTCGCGCGCATCCTGTGCGAGAACGGCCAGGCTGTGGAGTTCGGGCAGCCCTTGTTCATCATCGAGTAGGGCGAGCGCCATGTTCAAGAAGATATTGATCGCGAACCGCGGTGAAATCGCACTGCGCGTGCAGCGCGCGTGCCGCGAGCTGGGCATCAAATCGGTCGTCGTCTATTCCGAGGCCGACCGCGATGCAAAGTACGTCAAGCTCGCTGACGAAGCAGTGTGCATCGGCCCCGCCGCGTCAGCGCAGAGCTACCTCAACATGCCGGCGATCATCTCGACCGCCGAAGTGACCGATGCCGAGGCGATCCACCCGGGCTACGGTTTTCTTTCTGAAAACGCCGACTTCGCAGAGCGCGTCGAGCGCAGCGGGTTCACGTTCATCGGGCCGACGCCGGCGTCGATCCGCGTGATGGGCGACAAGGTCTCGGCCAAGCAGGCCATGATCAAGTCGGGCGTGCCTTGCGTGCCGGGCTCGGAAGGCGCGCTGCCCGATGACCCGAAAGAGATCATCAAGGCCGGCCGGGCAGTCGGCTACCCCGTCATCATCAAAGCCTCGGGCGGTGGCGGCGGGCGCGGGATGCGGGTCGTGCACACCGAGGCCGCGCTGATCCACGCGGTGCAAACGACGCGTGCCGAAGCCGGTGCCGCATTCGGCAACTCGGCCGTCTACATGGAGAAGTTCCTCGAGAACCCGCGCCACATCGAGATTCAGGTGCTGGCCGACGTGCACAAGAACGCGGTGTGGCTCGGCGAGCGCGATTGCTCGATGCAGCGGCGCCACCAGAAGATCCTGGAGGAAGCCCCGGCGCCAGGCATCGCGCGCCGCGTGATCGAGCGCATCGGCGAACGCTGTGTCGCGGCCTGCAAGAAAATCGGCTACCGCGGTGCGGGCACGTTCGAGTTCCTGTACGAGAACGGCGAGTTCTTCTTCATCGAGATGAACACGCGCGTGCAGGTCGAGCACCCTGTGACCGAGCTCGTGACTGGCATTGACATCGTGCAGATGCAGATCCGCATCGCAGCCGGTGAGAAGCTGCCGTTCACGCAGCGCAACATCCAGATGCGCGGGCATGCGGTCGAGTGCCGCATCAACGCCGAAGACCCGTACAAGTTCACGCCGTCGCCGGGCCGCATCACGATGTGGCACCCGCCCGGCGGCCCGGGCGTGCGCGTCGATTCGCACGCTTACACGAACTACTACGTGCCGCCGAACTACGACTCGATGATCGGCAAGATCATCGTCCACGGCGACACGCGCGACCAGGCGTTGGCACGGATGCGTATCGCGCTGTCGGAGACGGTGATCGAGGGCATTCAGACCAACATTCCGTTGCACCGCGAGTTGATGGTCGACGCGAAATTCATCGAGGGCGGCACCAGCATCCACTACCTCGAAGGCTGGCTCGGCCAGCACAAACGCTAACCATGTTCGAGTTGGTCTTGCTCGCGCCCGAAAACAGCGTCGAGAACGTCAGCGATGCGCTGATCGACGAGCTTGATGCGTTGTCGGGTTCGGTCGAAGATGCCGACGTCGGCACGGCAGCCGAGCAAGCGCTGTTCGGCGAGCCCGGCATGTCGGCGCCGATTGCGGGCTG
>JANLUW010000058.1:0-2562 GCA_031363645.1 Rhizobacter sp.
CGACCTCGAAAACTGGGGCGCCGACGCGACCAAGGTCGGCGTTGGCCCCGGCAAGGTTTGCATCACCAAGCTCAAGACCGGTTTCGGTACCGGCGGCTGGCAGCTCTCGGCGCTGAAGTGGTGCGCGCGCGTGGCGACCAAACCGATCATTGCCGACGGCGGCATCCGCGACCACGGCGACATCGCCAAGAGCATCCGCTTCGGTGCCTCGATGGTGATGATCGGCTCCTTGTTTGCCGGCCATGAAGAGTCGCCAGGCCAGACAGTCGAGGTGGATGGCAAGCTGTTCAAGGGGTACTACGGCTCGGCCAGCGACTTCAACAAGGGCGAGTACAAGCACGTCGAGGGCAAGCGCATCCTGGAGCCGATCAAGGGCAAGCTGGCCGACACGCTGCGCGAGATGCGCGAAGACGTGCAGAGCTCGATCTCGTACGCCGGCGGCACCAAGCTGGTCGACATTCGCAAGGTCAACTACGTGATTTTGGGTGGGGACAACGCGGGTGAGCACCTGCTGATGTGAGCGGCAAGGCGCAGCGTCAGCTTCCTTACCAAGTACAATTCGAAAGGAATTTACTTCACTGGAGTCAGCATGCTTGCCACCCTTACCAGCAAAGGTCAGGTCACCCTGCCGAAGGAAATCCGAGACGCTCTGAACCTGGACTCCGGCGCCAAACTGGACTTTTCGCTTCAACCCGATGGCAGCGTCAACGTTCGGCCGATGAAGAATTCGGTGGCCTCGCTGTTCGGCATCTTGAAGCGGCCAGGCGGCAAGGCCTTTTCGATCGAGGAGCAGAAAGGATCGGTGGGCCGCGCTCTGGCCGAGAAACACGACCGCATCCTGCGTGAAGCCAAGCGACCCCCGGCCCGGGCGCCCGCAAAGCGCGCGCCGTGATCGGCATCGACACGAACGTGCTGCTGCGACTGCTGCTGGACGACGATCCGCCGCAGGTGCGACGGGCTCGGCACATCGCCTCGAGCGCAGAAGCGGCCGGACACCCGCTGTTCGTCAACGACGTGGTGTTGACCGAGACCGTGTGGACGCTCGGCTCGCGGTACAACGCGAACAAGGGCGAGCTGATCGACACGTTGCGCAGCATGCTCTACAACGCGAGGCTGGCATTTGAGAGCCGGTCGGTGTTGAGCGAAGCAGTAACCCAGTTCGAACGGTCCAGCACGGGATTCTCCGACTGTCTCATCATTGCGAAGAATGCCGCAGCCGGTTGCGGCCATACCGCCACGTTCGACCGGGCGCTGCGGCCCTTCGAACACGCCAAAGTCATCTGACGCTGTTGCAGAACAGGATCGAACTCCCATGACCGAACTCGCCAAATCCTTCGAACCGCGAGCCATCGAGGCCCGCTGGGCGCAGCGCTGGAATGAACCCGGCGCCTTCGCTCCGACGCTCGATGCGAACAAGCCATCGTTCAGCATCCAGCTGCCGCCGCCAAACGTGACGGGCACGCTGCACATGGGGCACGGCTTCAACCACACGATCATGGACGCGCTGACGCGCTACCACCGCATGCGTGGCTTCAACACGCTGTGGCTGCCCGGCACCGACCACGCCGGTATCGCGACGCAGATCGTCGTCGAGCGTCAGTTGCAAGACGAAGGCAAGAGCCGTCACGACATCGGCCGCAAGAACTTCGTCGCGCGCGTCTGGGAATGGAAGGCGGAGAGTGGCAACGTCATCACCTCGCAGATGCGCCGCATGGGCGACACGGTCGACTGGTCGCGCGAATACTTCACGATGGACGCCACGCAATCGGCGGTGGTCAACGAAACCTTCGTGCGGCTCTTCGAGGAGGGCCTGATCTACCGGAAGAAGCGGCTCGTGAGCTGGGACCCGGTGCTGCGTTCGGCGGTGTCCGATCTCGAAGTCGAGAGCGAAGAGGAAGACGGCTCCCTGTGGCATATAAGCTACCCTCTGGCTGACGGCTCGGGCTCGCTGGTGGTCGCGACGACCCGGCCCGAGACCATGCTCGGCGACACCGCCGTGATGGTCCACCCCGACGACGATCGCTACACATCGTTCATCGGCAAGCAGGTCATGCTGCCGTTGTGCGACCGTGCGATTCCGGTGATCGCCGATGCCTATGTCGACCGCGCTTTCGGCACCGGCGTGGTCAAGGTCACGCCCGCGCACGATGCGAACGACTACGCCGTCGGCCAACGTCACCACCTGCAGATCATCGGCGTGCTCGCGCTCGATGCGACGGTCAACGACAACGCGCCGGCACCGTACCGCGGGCTCGACCGCTTCGCCGCGCGCAAGCAGATCGTCGTCGATCTCGACGCGCTGGGTTTGCTGGTTGAAACCAAGAAGCACAAGCTGATGGTGCCGCGCTGCGCGCGCACCGGGCAGATCGTCGAGCCGATGCTGACCGACCAGTGGTTCATGGCGATGACGCAGCCCGGGCACGACGGCGAGTCGATCGCCGGGCGCGCGATCCGTGCGGTCGAGCGCGGCGACGTGCGTTTCGTGCCGCCGCAGTGGGTGAGCACGTGGAACCACTGGATGGGCGATATTCAAGATTGGTGCATCTCGCGCCAGCTCTGGTG
>JANLUW010000076.1:0-4372 GCA_031363645.1 Rhizobacter sp.
CGAGGCCGCCACCAAGGACCTGTACCACCTGCCGCCGGAAGAAGACGCGAAGATCCCCACCGTCTGCCACAGCCTGGACCAGGCGCTCGAGCACCTCGACAAGGACCGTGCATTCTTGACCAAGGGCGGTGTCTTCACCGACAGCTACATCGATGCCTACATCGACCTGAAGATGCAGGAAGTCACCCGCTTCCGGATGGCCACGCACCCGGTCGAATTCGACATGTACTACACCCTGTAAAAGGGTAGTTGGCGCTGGCGCCATCTGCAGTACCAAGGGCGGCGTGTACACCGATGCGTACATCGATGCCTACATCGAGCTCAAGATGCAGGAAGTGACACGCTTTCGCATGGCCACGCACCCGGTCGAATTCGACATGTACTACACGCTGTAAGCCACGCCCTGGCGGCGCGGCCCAGATGCAAAGGGACGGCGCGAGCTGTCCCTTTGCTTTTGGCGGGCTTTGGTGGGCCGGCGAGCGAACAAGCTGCGCCACAATCTACATCGCCTTGTCGGCGCCACTTCGGTGCGGCGCGTTGGAGAGGCTTGGAGAACCACCGCATGAAGTTCGTCGCCTCTGTTCTGATTTCGTTCGCTGCGATGCTGGCTTGGGTCGGCGCCACCCTCGCCGCCGAGGGCCAAACCATGTACCGCTGCCCCGGCAACGAATATAACAACACGCTGAGCGCCAAGGAAGCGAAAGACAAAGGCTGCAAGACGATCGAAGGCGCGCCGATCACGATCATCCAGGGCGTCAAGCCGCGTGCGGGTGCAACGCCGCCGGCCGGTTCCGGCCCGGCGAGCAGCAAGGTCGACCCGGCCGATCAACGCGCCCGCGACACCGATTCCCGGCGCATCCTCGAGGGCGAGCTCAAGCGCGAGGAAGACCGCCTCGCTTCACTCAAGACCGACTACAACAACGGTCAACCCGAGCGCCAGGGCAGCGAAAAAAATTACCAGAAGTACCTCGACCGGGTCACCGACCTGAAGGCGGCGATAGCTCGCAAGGAAAGCGACGTCCTCGCACTCAAGCGCGAAATCGGCAAGCAGCCACAGTGAAGCGCGCCCACCCGCCGACCATCACTCCTTTTGCCACGGCTGCGGTCGCGTACGCCGCCTTCGATCACCTTGCGACGATGGTGGCCGTGGTCGGCGACGACGGCGAATGCGTGTTTGCCAATGCGTCGTTCGAGAATGTGCTGGGCCTGTCGCGCCGCAGCGTGCAGCGCAGTTCGTTGTTCGACTGGTTCGTCGATTCGCAGCGCCTGCGCGATACCGTGGCCGCAGTCGCCCGCAACGATTTTTCGACCAGCCGCCTCGAAGCCTTGTTGCGGCGCCCCGGCGCTTTGCACAGTGAGCCGCTGCCGGTGCATGTAATCGTCAACCAGATGGATTCGTCGTCGAACGTCGTCGTCGAACTGGTCGAGATCGAGCAACAAACCCGACAAGACCGCGAGGAGCGCGCGCTTGGCCAGGCACAGGTCACGAAGGAGTTGATTCGCAATCTTGCGCACGAGATCAAAAACCCGCTCGGCGGCATTCGCGGCGCGGCGCAGCTGCTCGAGATGGAAGTCGAATCGCGCGAGTTGCACGAGTACACCCAAGTGATCATCAACGAGGCGGATCGGCTGCAGGCGCTGGTCGACCGGCTGCTCGCGCCGCACCGAAAGCCCCACGTGGTCGGCGACGTCAACGTGCACGAGGTTTGCGAACGGGTGAGGGCGCTGATCCAGGCCGAGTTTCCGCGCGGCCTCGAGATGAAGCGCGACTACGACATCTCGATTCCCGACTTTCGTGGCGACCGCGAGCAGTTGATCCAGGCAGTGCTCAACATCGCGCACAACGCCGCGCAGGCGTTGAGCGAGCGCATCGCGTTCGGTGACGCACAAATTACCTTGCGCACGCGCATCGCGCGCCAGGTCACACTGGGCAAGCAACGCTACCGTCTGGCACTGGACTTGCATATTGAGGACAACGGCCCGGGCGTGCCCGAGTCCATCCGAGACCGAATTTTCTACCCGCTGGTGTCGGGGCGCGACGGTGGCTCCGGCCTCGGTCTCACACTGGCGCAAACCTTCGTTCAGCAGCATCTGGGTACAGTCGAATGCGAGAGCGAACCGGGCAAGACTGTCTTCAAAATCGTGATTCCGTTACCCTGAACCTCGAATGAAACCCATCTGGATCGTTGACGACGACCAATCCATCCGCTTTGTGCTGGAGAAGGCGCTGGCACGCGAAGAATTCGCGGTGCGCAGCTTCACCAATGCACGCGATGTGCTGACCGCGCTCGACGACGACGAGCCGCAAGTACTCGTCTCCGACATCCGCATGCCGGGTGGCTCGGGCATTGAGCTGCTGGCCAAGGTGCGCGAGCGCATGCCGGCGCTGCCGGTGATCATCATGACGGCGTATTCCGACCTCGACAGCGCCGTCAGCGCTTTCCAGGGCGGGGCCTTCGAGTACTTGCCGAAGCCGTTCGACGTGCCCAAGGCCGTCGAGCTGATCCGCCGCGCGGTCGAAGAAAGCCTGCGCGAAGAAGTGCGCGACGAAAAGGCGGCTCAAATGCCCGAGATGCTCGGCCAGGCCCCTGCGATGCAGGACGTGTTCCGTGCGATCGGCCGGCTGAGCCAAAGCATCGTCACGGTGCTGATCACCGGCGAGTCGGGCTCGGGCAAGGAGCTGGTCGCGAACGCACTGCACAAGCACAGCCCGCGCGCCGCCGGCCCGTTCGTCGCGATCAACACCGCGGCGATCCCGAAAGATCTGCTCGAATCCGAACTTTTCGGCCACGAGCGCGGCGCCTTCACCGGCGCGCAAACCACGCGCCGCGGCCGCTTCGAGCAGGCCGACGGCGGCACGCTGTTCCTCGACGAGATCGGCGACATGCCGTTCGACCTGCAGACGCGCCTGCTGCGCGTGCTCAGCGACGGCCAGTACTACCGCGTCGGCGGCCACAACCCGATGCGCAGCAACGTGCGCGTGATCGCGGCCACGCACCAGAACCTCGAAGCTCGCGTCAAGCTCGGCGCGTTTCGCGAAGACCTGTTCCACCGCCTCAACGTGATCCGGTTGCGCTTGCCAGCGTTGCGCGAGCGCGCCGAAGACGTGCCCTCGCTGACCCGCTTTTTCCTGCAAAAAAGCGCGAAGGAACTCGGCGTCGAGGCCAAGCGCATCACCGATTCGGCGCTCGCGCGGTTGATGCGCTTCGACTTTCCAGGCAACGTGCGGCAGCTCGAAAACATTTGCCATTGGCTGACCGTCATGGCGCCGTCGCAAGTGATTGAGGCCAAGGACCTGCCGCCCGAACTCGCCGTCGAGTCAGTCGCCGCCGAAGCCGTGCCAATCGCGCCCGCGCGCCTCGTTCGCGAGCCACTTGCGGCAGAGCCGGCAGCCTCGACTCTTGCAGCGAGCAGCATGTCAACGGCGTCTGGCACAGCACCGTCGTTCAGAGCCGCTTCTGACTGGCTCGGCGGGTTGGAGCAGGAGGCGCGCAGCCTGCTTATGGCCGGTGACCCGCAGGTTTGGGACACGCTGACCCGCAAGTTCGAGGCCCAACTCATCCGCACCGCGCTCGAGATCACGCGCGGGCGCCGCATCGAGGCCGCGCAAAAGCTCGGCATTGGGCGCAACACGATCACGCGCAAGATTCAGGAGCTGGGTCTCGACGACTGACCGCTAGTCGAACTTGAGTTCGGCGATCACGGGTGCGTGGTCGCTGGGCCGATCGTTCTTGCGCGTCGGCCGGTCGATCACCACACGTTGCACGCGCGGTTTTAGCGCGTCGCTGACGAGGATGTGATCGATCCGCAGGCCCTTGTTTTTTTGAAATCCGAGCATCCGGTAATCCCACCAGCTGTATTGCTTCGGTGGTTGCTCGAACAGGCGAAACGCGTCGTGCAACCCGAGTGCGAGCAGGCCTTTGAAATGCGCGCGCTCCTCGGGCGTGCACAGCACCTCACCGGCCCAAGTCACGGGGTCGTAGACGTCGCGGTCTTCGGGCGCGATGTTGTAGTCGCCGAGGAGCGCGAGTTGCGGGTGCGCGGCGATCTCGGTTTTCAACCAGTCGCGCAGCGCAGTCAACCACGCGAGCTTGTACGGAAATTTCTCGCTCTCGACCGACTGGCCGTTCGGCACATAGACACCGACGATGCGCACACCGTCGACCATCGCTGCGATCACGCGCGCCTGCGGGTCATCGTGGCCCGGAATATTGCGCACCACGTCTGTTGCGACCGACTTGCTGATCAGTGCGACGCCGTTGTAGGTCTTCTGGCCGAACCACTGCACCTGGTAGCCGGCGGCCGCGATCGCCGCATGCGGAAATTTGTCGTCGGTGAGCTTGGTTTCCTGCAGGCACAGCACGTCGGGCTG
>JANLUW010000123.1:0-6838 GCA_031363645.1 Rhizobacter sp.
GAGTACGAGGAGGTCTACCTGCATGCCTACGAGACCGTGAGCGCGGCGCGCGAAGGCATCGACCGCGATATCGACTTCTACAACACGCGCCGGCCGCACTCGAGCCATCAAGCTCGAACCCCGGACGTTGTGTACTTCGCAGCGCTGCATCAGCCTTCGGCCGAAGCAGCCTGACCCCGCAGGGTCCATTTGTAAATCTCGGGAATCTGTTCAGATCAACGGGGCCAGCTCTGTTTGTTGTCGATGTCTGCACGCCTATGTGAACAGACGGGGCAACTGCCGCTCATGCTGCAGCGTGCGCCGGTGCAACTGTCGGCCAAGGTACAGCGGCGTTCGATGGGCGCGGCCACGATCCTGAAGCCGCTGCTCATACGGGGCATTGGCCTCGTGGTGGTGCTGATCATGCTGGCGGTGCTGCTGCCGATCATCCAGCTCAACACCTGGGTGCAATGAGTGCCCTGAGTGCCCTGAACATTGAGCCACCCCTTGAGCCAGGGGGTAGTTCGAGTGCTTTTACAACAGCGACGCGGGGATACACAAGTCCATTGTTTCAACCGGATGGCACTCCATGAAAACATACGCCCTTGTCCTTCGCAGCGCTGCAGCGCTGGCATGTTTGATGGCGTTGCCGTCGCTGCAAGCGATGCCCGTGACCTACGACTTCAGTGTCGCAGTGACGACCGGGCCCGCAGGCGGCAGCACGGCTTTCGGCCACCTCAGCTACGACTCTGCCAGCGTGATTGCGGGCGGAGGCACCAACTCCGCCACTGGCTTGCTGACCGACCTGGCCTTCGCCCTCGACGGCACGTCCTATACCCAACTCACGGCCAACACCGGTGCCCTGGCCTTCAACAGCTCCGGTGGCCTGAGCAGTTTTTTGATCGGCACCAGTTGCGGCGCGGGCGCTTGTAGCGTCGGCAATGGCCTCACGGGTTTCGCCATCAACTTTGCGGGACTTGTCTACGCCCGGACCGGTACCGAAGGCATTTTCAATGGCAGTGCGCCCACCTTCGCCCTGCGCGTCAGCGCAGTGCCCGAGCCAGCTTCCTGGGCGCTGCTGTTAGCGGGCGGGCTGGCAGCCTTCGTTGCGCGCCGTCCGCGCGGCGGAAGGGTCGGCTCGCGCAGGGCTTGATCGAAGTCGCCAGCGCTGAGCGGGCGGGCGTGCCCTTGATGCTTGGCCGCCCCCAGTGGAGGCCCAGCCGACTGGTTTTTCCTGCGCTGCGGTGTCGCTGTTCGGAGCCTTGGTGAGCTTGATTGTTGGCTCCGACACAGAATTAAGCATTTTTGGGCTCCGCTGCCGAATCGCTGATAACCAGCGACGCCGCAGAAAAAGCCAGATGACAAAGGGTCTCGACGCTGATGTGGCTGGTCAAGCTGTCGGTCGGCGCCCTGGTCAAACTAGCACCCGCGTCAACACTCTCGGTGCCGCACGGTTCTGGCCGAAGTATTCATCCGTCACGGACCAGATCATCGGCAAGCAGGTTCACCCGCAGTGAATCTCGCTGCGACGACGCCCAACCGATGGGCGGCACTCACAGCTTCCCCCCGCGTCGCGGCCCCTAGCTTGACCAAAATCGCTGCGATGTGGTGTTCGACGGTGCGCGCTGAGCGGTGCAGGCGCAGTGCTATCTCCTTGTTGCGCAGCCCCGTCGCCACCAGTTTGAGCACTTCGAGTTCTTTATCTGTCAGGCCGGCGGGATGCTCGCGGGTCGAACGACGCGCCCCCCGCGGCAGACCGCGAACACCCGTAGCGCGCAGGCGCCGGCGGACGCGCTCGACCATGGGCCTTGCGTCGAGCTCTTCGAACATCCCGAGCGCTCGCAGTTGAGCTGACTCGTCGCCTTGCGCCAAGGCGCGTGCAGACTCGAATAAGCAGCCGGCAGCGCGCCACGCTTCAGCCGCTTCCTGCCATCGACCGGCGGCTTCGATCGCGAACGGATGCTCCGCGCAGAAGGCGGGGATCCGCGTCGTCTCATCGCCGCCAAGCCGGCACCACAACGACAGTTGACCGGCGATATCGGCCCGTCGCGCGGCAACTGCCGCGGCAAAGTGGGCTGCAGCGTCGCGCGCAGCGTCGTGATCGCGTCCTTCCAGCCACGCGGCCTCAGCTCGCGCGGCTTGAACGGGGCCGGGTCCGGCGCCCGCCGCAAGATCGCGCGCCTCGTCGAGCGCACTCCACACACCGGGATCGCCGCGCCGTGCTCGCAGCAGGCCGAGCGCGACCAGCGCGGAGATCCGAGCGACGACCGTTGCCTTCGGCTCGGCGATCACCGCATGCGCGGCGGCGGCCGCCTTGTCCCAACGCGACTGACGCATAAGCACGTGGGCGAGCCAGGCGGTCTGGTACAGACGCGTCGCGTCCAGGTCGCGATCGGTACAAAAGTCGATGCCCTTGCGCAACCACACCTCGGCCTGCGCAATCCTGAATGCCTGGACGCAACACGACCCGAGGCTGCCGAAAGTCTGGCTGGCAAGCCGGTTCTCGTTGGCAGCCAGCGCCAGTCCGAGTGCACGCTCGAGAGAAGCGATGCCCTCGTCGACGCGCTCCAGATCGATTTGCGCTCGGCCGATCGTCTTCAAGCACACCACCATCTCCGCCGGGTCGCCCTCACGCAATGCCTGCTCGAGCACCGACGACGCCAGCGCGATAGCCTGCTCGGACTCGCCCTGGTACTGCCACAGCGACGCCGTGCAACTGCCCACGACACGGGCCGCCTGCGAGCTGGCGTGATCGGCGATGAGCGAACGTGCCTCGCGCAATGCCTCCGCGGCGTCGGGGTTGCGCGCGGCGTAGAGGAAGATCAGCGACTGCCGCGCCAGCGACACCGCCGCGTTGTCCGGCCGCCCGTGCGCGCACCAGAGTTGCGCCGCTTCCCTTCGCACCGCGATCGACTCGTCGAGGCCGACGCTCATGTGTACGTCTTCTGCCGAGGCGTCCAGCAGCGCCGCGCGCTCGGGACCAGGCTCGCAATGCGAGAGTGCGAGACTCCAATGCGCAGCAGCCTGCCGGTGCGCGCCGTGCGCCGCCGCCTCCCGTGCAGCAACCGCCGCCCAGTGCCGCACCGCGGCCACGTCGCCCGCAGCCTCGGCATGGAGCACCAGCCGGCTCGCGATTCGTGTCGCGTCGCCCGCCAGTAGGGCCTGCAGCGCCAGCCGGTGCAGGCTGATCGCGCGTGTCGGCGCCATGGCCTGCAGCACTGCCTGCCGCGCCAGTTCGTGGCGGAAGACGAACGCTGCGCCCTCGGCACGCAGCACGCCGGTGGTCAGGCATTCTTCGATCGACTTGCTTTCGGCCGCCGTCAGCTCGAGCAGCAGCCAGGTCTCGGCACGCGGTCCAGCGACCGCCGCCGCATCGAGCACGGCGCGGGCCGAAAGCGACAGGCGTCCAGCGCGCGCCAACACCGCGTCAGCAACGGTCGCCGGAACACCATGCACGCCGTTCGCCATTGTCGCCAGCACTTCGGTGACGAAGAACGGATTGCCTGCTGTTTGCGTGTGCAAGGCCACGGGTTCGACGCCGCTGCCGGCCGCGAGCGCCCTCACCGCCGCCAGCGAGAACGGCTGCGGCGCCAGCCGCGGCGCTCCAGCAGTCGCCAGATCGCCGAGCACTGCGCGCAGCGGATGGGTCGATGTGACCTCGTCGCTCCGAAAGCTCGCGATGAGGAGCGAACGAGTGCGGGCGATGCGCCGCCCAGCGTAACGAAGCAGGTCAAGTGTCGCCTCGTCGGCCCAGTGCACATCCTCGAGCACGGCCAGCGCCGGACGCTCGGCAAGCAACTCGACAAAGGCGACGAAGAGGCGATGCCGCTCTCCGTCTCCGTCGTTCAACACGGCCAGCTTGCCGTGCGAGCCGATGGCCATGTCGTTCGAGCGCGCCGAGCGGACGAGGTGTGGCCATCGCCTCGCAAGCGCCCCAGTACACCGGCGAATGGACCCGCACGGAATCGGCGAACGCGCGCAGCACCGTGGTCTTGCCGATGCCAGCCTCACCTTCGACAAACAGAAGGCCCCCCGGGCCCTTTTGCGCAAGCGACCATCGTGAGTCGAGTTGCGCGAGAAGGCCATCGCGCTCGAGCATCGGCATGATGAATTCCCAACGCGGCCGGCATCGTTGACCTCAGCCGCTCACGCCGCAGTTTGGACATGTTAAGCGAGCGGTTGGCACTCAGCGGCTGGCCCGTGACGCCGCGACAGGTCGCAGATGTTGGGCGACCGCATCCGTGCCCACTCTGCGTCCGAGCTCGGTAGAGGATTGATCCGTGCTTCGGAAGTGAATGCCGGCGAAAACGCGTGCGTCCTCCACTTCCTTTTCGAGCTGCATCAAACTTGTGTAATTGCGCATCATTCCCAAGCCCGGCGGATAGACATAGCCGACCTTCACCTCGTCGCTGCCAATGAGGTCGCGCAAGACCTGCGCGACCGCGCCCGTGGTCATGCAGTGTGCCGAGGGGAATTCGGGGTGGGGCGGCGTGATGAGCAGCGATTCCCAGTCTGGGTCGGGGGCGGCGGCGCCATTGCCAGCGCGAATTGCCGTGATCGGACGCCATGCATTCTCCTGGTACTTGATCCTGAACGAGACAATCAAGGCGTCCGCAGCCGCCATGTGTACCAATGCAAAAAGTCGGGCGTTTTCGGGCATCGTGAGCTTCTTCGCCTGCGACACGGCACGCGCAACCGCATTCAGCTGAAGGATCTCGTTGCCGGTCCAGAACACGGCCATGGCAGTTTGTTCTGCGGTGCGCTCGGTGCTGCGTCGGCCTCCCAGGCGTTTGACCTCGTCCAGATCACGCGCGAACTGCGTGCTCGTGAGTTCGGGACGCCCCTTCGCGACGTACTGATCAATCGACTTGAGCAGGAATGGTGTAACGCTACCAAATTGCGGCAGCACGCCCGGCTCGAAATTCGGAGCCGCTCGCTGCCAAGCGCCGGCGCTGGTGCCAGGCTTGTCCTCGACCTTGGCATCGAAGTTGTCCTTCGCGCGCCAAGCCAGAAAGCGTTCGGCCACGGTCTTGCCAACGATGATGCCATCGGCTTTGGAACGCTCGTCTCCGATCTTGGCCAGTGATTGGGCAAGTGCAGCATCGAGTGCACCCTTCTGCGACGGTATGAGCGCAACGAGCACGGCATGCGCGGCGGCCGCCGCTGCGGCTTCTTCCGAGGCGCCAGCAGGGGCTTCGACCGGAAAGCGATACGTTTCGAAGTGAGGCTCTATCGCGTTGATGGCGTCGTACACCGCGCCGTGCATTGTCGCCATGACGCGCGCCATGATGGGCGGCGCCGGGATGGGAAGGGTCGCAGCGGTCGCGTTCCAGTCCGTCACGGCGTCAGCGTGGGCCGAGTCGATCGCACCTAAAAGGAACAGGGCTGCGAAGCCCCCTGCCGTGAACGAACGTCGACTGTTCCAGATTAAAAAGCTCATGAAGCCTCCGGTTAGGGGTGAGTCTCGATCAAAGGAAGTACGGATCGAAGATCCGGACCTCGGTGATGCGCTCGACCGGCAGGGCAGTGGCCTGTGCGGCGACTCGAATTGCTTCGGGCGACGGGGAGTCGACGATACAAAAACTGCGGCGCCGGTCCGGCGTGACGAACGAGTGGATCCACGTCACGCCTTCTCGCGCATTGGCGCGGATGACTTCGTCACAGCGATCCGCGGTGTGGTCAGCCCTGCTGACGTGGAGGCAGGCGCAGAATGTTCGCTCAACGAGGTAGCGTGGCATGCTCGATTCCAGTCTGCGAAGCGAAGGCCTAACTCTACGAATCGCGACAATTGCGCGATACGGTCGAACTACCCAAATTTCGATCCGACCGCGGTGCGCCGGATGCAGCAGGTCAACAGGCGGCGGGATCCCCGCGTCGCCATGCCGGCTGCTCTGGATTCAAAGACCGCTTTCTGGTGCGCCACTCGATCTTTCGAATGGCTCTTGAGGGTCGTTAGCACCAGTTCGCTTGGTCAAACTGCGGACGTAGGCCCTGCGTCGGATGCCGATCATCAGTGGCGCAACAATCTGTGCGACCTCTTTGGAGCGTGAACACCTTCGAGCGGCGGTCGGCCGATGGCGGCTGTGTTTTGAAACCGGTCGTTGGCGAAGCGATTTTCTGGCCGATGGAATGACCGCAAGTGGCCGCGACTTGCCTGATATCGGCCCCTTCCGATGGTCAGTTCACCGTCGCATCGCCGACCTTTGAATCTCAGCCCCAACTGTGCGAGGAAAAGGCGTCCGAGCGCTTGCTTGAGCGCTGTTCGTGGACGCGACCCGAAGCGGGCGTAGCCTGTGGCGATGCGGCTCGGTCGACGTCTCCCTCGTCGGAGCCGCAAAGGATGAACTCGCAGTTGTCGCGCCCGAAGGTCCAACGCGCCATCACGAGTGCGACGCACGAGCACAACAGCTCGACATTTTTTTCGCATCCATCGCGAGTACTTACCGCAAGGGCCAAGCGTTCGCCAATTGTCCAGAATTCTGGTGCCCGCGCCCAAAAAAGACAAATGGGTTCGAGCTACGCTGATCAAGTACGCCGCTGGCACGTCTCCTGCATTGAATCGAGCATGAAGCAACAGACCCTTGCCGTATCCGTCGACCAGAACGCGCAGAACGAGCAGTACCGCAAGCCGACCAAGCGCGATGTGTTTCTCGCGACGATTGAGCAGATCGTCCCGTGGGCCGAGTTGTGCCGCGTCATCGAGCCGCACTACCCGAAGGCCGGCAACGGTCACCGCCCGTGGGGCTCGAGCGCATGCTGCGGATGTACTTCGTGCAGCACTGGTTCAACCTGGCCGACGCGGCGTGCGAAGACGCATTGCTCGACAGCACGGCCCTGCGTCGCTTCGTGGGCATCGACC
>JANLUW010000133.1:0-5451 GCA_031363645.1 Rhizobacter sp.
GCTGCACTTGACCGACCTCGACATCGGCTACTTCGATTCGGCGATGCGGGTCACGCCGCCATTGCGTCAGCAACGCGACCGTGCCGCGCTTCGTGCCGCACTCGCCGACGGCACGGTCGACGCGCTGGTCAGCGACCACACGCCGGTCGATGCCGACATGAAGAACCTGCCGTTCGCCGAGGCCGAGCCCGGCGCGACCGGCCTCGAGCTGTTGCTGAGCCTCGCGCTGAAGTGGGGCGCGGACGACGCGGTGTCGCTGCTGCGCACGCTCGGCTGCGTCACGCATGCGCCGGTTACAGTGATCGGCGAGGCGCTCGGTTCGCTCGGCGCGAGCGCGGGGCGACTCGTCGAAGGCGGTGTGGCCGACGTCTGCATCTTCGCGCTCGACGAACGCTGGCAGGTCACACCGGCTGCGCTGCGCAGCCAGGGCAAGCACACCCCGTTCGCCGGCTACGAGGTGCCGGGCCGCGTGAAGTACACGCTGGTCGCCGGCAGCGTTGCGTTCGACGCCGCCGTTTGATGCGCGTCGGCCTGCGAGCCGCATGGCGCCTGCTGCGCAGCACCGTGCACGTGCTGCACGGCCTCGCGATCGTCCTGCTGCGGTTCGACGCGCTCGACGCGGCCCAGCGCCACGCGCGCATCCGCTGGTGGTCGATCGAGGCGCTGCGACTGATGGGCGTGCGCATGCAAGTCGAGGGCGCGCTGCAAGCGGGCGGCGTGCTGCTCGCGGCCAACCATGTGTCGTGGCTCGACATCACCGCGCTGCACGCGGTCGTGCCGCAGGCGCGCTTCGTCTCGAAGTCCGACATTCAATCCTGGCCGCTGCTCTCGCGCTTGGCCAATGCGGCCGGCACGCTGTACCTCGAGCGCGAACGCAAGCGTGATGCGCTGCGGGTCGTGCACCTGGTGGCTCAGGCGCTGAGCCAGGGGCAGTCGGTCGCGTACTACCCGGAAGGCACCACATCCAACGGCCATGCGCTGCTGCCGTTCCATGCCAATTTGTTCCAGGCGGCCATCGCCATCAAAGCGCCGGTGCAGCCGATCGCGATCCGTTTCTCGGACATGCGCGACGCGATCAGCCCGGCGGTGGAGTTCATCGGCGCGACCACGCTGGTCGCGAGCCTCTGGCGCGTGGCGTGTGCAGAAGGCTTGGTGGCGCACATCACGCTGCTGTTGGCACGACCGAGCGCGAATGTCGACCGGCGTGCGCTCGCACAGGCGCTGCGCACCGACATTGCCGCGCGGCTCGCGCGTTGAAGTTTCAGGCCGGCGCGCCGGCGAGCTGCTTCTGTTCAGGGCCGCCGAGTGCGAACAGCGATGTTCGTGGCAGACGCTCGAAATCCGTCGCTGCGACTGGCCTGCCGTACAGGTAGCCCTGAAACTCGTCGCAGCCCATCGCGCGTAACAGCGAGGCCTGTTCTTCGGTTTCGATGCCCTCGGCGACGAGCTGCAACGAGAGTGATTTTGCGAGTGTGACGATGGAGCGTGTGATCGCCAGTGCGCTCGGGTCGGTGACCATGTCGGTCACGAAAGCGCGGTCGATCTTGAGCACGTCGATCGGCAGTCGGCGCAGCAACGCCATCGATGAATAGCCGGTGCCGAAGTCGTCCAACGCGATCGTCACGCCGAGCTGTCGAATCTGCGCGAGCTGGTCGCGGGCGGCACTGACATCGCCCACCAACAGGGTTTCGGTGACTTCGAGTTCCAGCCGGTGCGCGGCAAGTGCGTGTCGGGTCAGCGCGGCGCTCACCTTGGCCGGCAGGTCGCCGGTGGCGAGCTGGAGCGGCGATACGTTGACCGACACGCGCTCCAACCCGCGGCCCACGCCTTGCCAATGTGCGATCTGCGCGCAGGCGCTGTCGAGCACCCAGTCGCCGATTGAAGCGATCAGTCCGGAGGCCTCGGCCAGCTCGATGAAGGTGCCTGGCATCAGCAGGCCGCGCTGCGGATGCTGCCACCGCACCAAAGCTTCAGCGGATGTGATGACGCCGTCGCTCGCGCGCAGCCGCGGCTGGTAGTACAGGACGAGCTCGCCGTGGGCCACGGCCACGCGCAGCGCGGCCAACAGCGATGCGCGCTCACGCGCGGCGTTACGTTATCGAACGACGCGCTGAACACGGCGTGCCGCGAGCGCCCGGCGTCTTTCGCGACGTAGAGGGCCACGTCGGCGCAGCGCAGCAATTCTTCCTGCGTGCTGCCGTGGGCGGGGCCGAGCGCGATGCCGATGCTGGCGCCGCAGCTGTGGGTGATGCCACGCAGCATTGCAGGCTGCGCGAGCGCCTCGACGATGCCTGATGCGCAGGCGCAGGCGACCTCGGCGTTCGCGTGCGGCAAGACGACGACAAATTCGTCGCCACCCTTGCGCGCCAGCAGCGCAGCGTCGGGCAAACAGGCGCGAATGCGCGTACCGACGAGCTGCAACAGTTCGTCGCCGACGCCATGGCCGTGGTTGTCGTTCACGTCCTTGAAATGATCGAGGTCGATGAACAACACCGCCAGTTCGGCGCCACCCACTTGGGCGAGCAGGCGCTCGAGTTGGGTCTGCAGCCCGTAGCTGTTCGCCAGGCCGGTCAGCTGATCGTGGACCGCGCGGTGCGCGAGTTGCTGCTCGCGGCTGCGCGCGACGAGCGCGACGGCGAGGCGATCGGTCAGGTCGCGGGCCGGCTTCAACGACGCCGCGCCCGCCGCTTCGGCAACGCACAGCGCGATGACGGCGCGTGTGTTCGCGGCCTCTTTGATCGTCATCACGACAGGCTGTGCCACAGCGCTGGATTCAGCCATGGCGAACGCCTCGGCAAGCGCCGCGTCGAGCCTCTCGCCGTCCGACAGCCGCTCGAACTTGTCGATCTGCGGCGGCGTCAATTCGATGCCGACTGTCGTGTCGGCGTCGGCTTTGTCGGTGGCGAGAGGCCCGACCCGACCGGCCACCGTGTGCAGCGTGTGCGCGCCCTCACGCCAGTGCACGGTCGCCCGCGACTGCGGATACAGGCGAAGCAACTGGTCTGCCACGCGCTGTGCCAACTCGCGCAGTGGCGCGCCCGCGAGGATGCCGGCGTCGATGTCCGACAGGTTGCGCAGCGTCGAGAACTGCGCTTCGAGTTCGCCGGCCATTTCGTTGAAGGCGTCGCCGAGTGCGCTGATCTCATCGTTGCCGCGCACGACCACGCGGCTGCTCGTGAGTCCGGCCGCGAGCTGGCGCGTTGCGTGCGTCAAGGCTTCCAGCGGCGCGAGCGTGCGAAAGATGCTGCGACCGCCGTATAGGCCGACGACGATGAGCGTGGCCAGCGCGACGCCACCGAGCCAGCCGGCCAACGGCACGCCGTGCCAGTGCAGGGCAGGCGCCGGTGCGCGCTGCTCGAAACGCCAGCTGCCGGCCGAGAAGTCGCTGGTGAGAAACAGTTGCACTTCGAATGCCCGCTGCGGCGCCACGGCCATCGCGACGTCGGCACCGCGGTGCTGCAACAACAAGTGGCCCAGGGCGTCTTCGACCGACCAGAGCGTGTCGTCGTTGGCGTTGACCACAGGCGCCCAGATGAATTCGGGCTGCAGCTCGGCCACGCCGACCAGTGCCGGGCCGATGCTGGCACCGAGCAGCAGGCGCGGCGCGGCACCGGGAGTGACCGACGTGCGCAGCTCGACGCGCATCGCCGTGCCCTCGTTGCTGTGCAGCGCTGCAGGTTGTTCCTGCGCGGCGGCGTGTCGCCAGAGCGCCGCGATGTCGTTGACGCCAGCAGCAGTCGAGCCATCGTTGCCGATGGCCGGGAACGTCGTCGCCAAAAAAATTTCGCTCGGGCCGGCGGCGGTTGTCGGCCGGGCCCGAACCGCGGCCGTCATCACGTCTTTGGCCGCGAGCAAGCGGTCAAGAACCTGCCGGCTGACCTGCCGGGTTGTCTGTTGTCGACTCTCGCGGTCGAAGCGTTCGGCGACTTGCGTCATCACGTCGACCGACAACCAATCGGAGAGCAACACCGGCACCAGCGCCGCGCCGAGGAACAGCAGCACCAGTCGGCGCGCCAGTCTTGTCCTCGATGGCCCGCGATGGCCCGCTAAAAAAAGCATGCGTCAGAAGGACGAGGCCACGCCAATGAACGCGCCGTTGCCCGCGCGGATCACATCGTCACGGCTGTCCTTCTGGGTGATTTGCGGCTTGCTCTTGCGGTCCGGTCCGAGGCTGTAAAGGTCGAAGTCGGTGTTGATCGGGTTGAGCGCGTGATCTTTTCGGGCCTGGCCCTTGCCGTTGCTTTCGACGTTGTAATAAACGTAGGGCGAGCCCCAAGGGTCGAGCCGCCCGCCGGGCTGGATTTCGTCCAGCGACTCGGGGTAGGCGCGGGCGTCGTTCCAGCGGTTGGCGATCATGGCCGACATCGCATTGATTTCCTGCACGGCCTGGAATGTGTCGACCCGCTCCCGGTACGCGTTGTACTTCGGGTAGGCGATGGCGGCGAGCACGCCGATCAGCGCGACGACTAGAAGCGACTCGACGAGCGTGAATCCGGCGGTTAAGCGCGCAGACGAGGGCGAATGGGAAAGATGCACGGGTCGCAAAACGGATTTGCTCAGTAATATCGGCGCCATCTGCCGCGGCTTGAGCCTCATCTGGCCTCGACGCCGTGCAATTCGCACGCAAGGCCGAAGGTACCGCCCTAGCCCTGGCCTTTGCCTTGGTTCGCGACGGCCGCCGCGGCCTTCGCGGCGGCTTCGGCATCGCCCAGGTAATAGCTCCTGATCGGCTTCAAATCGTCGTCGAGCTCGTAGACCAGCGGAATGCCGTTCGGGATGTTGACGCCGACGATCGCGTCGTCGGTGATGCCATCGAGGTACTTCACCAACGCGCGGATGCTGTTGCCGTGCGCTGCGATCACGATGCGCTGGTTCGCCTTCAATCCCGGCGCAATCGTGTCGTTCCAGAACGGCATAACGCGTGCGACCGTGTCTTTCAGGCATTCGGTCAGCGGCACTTGGCCCGGGGTGAGCGCGGCGTAGCGCAGGTCGGTGCTTTCGCTGCGCGGGTCGGCGGCCTCCAACGTCGGCGGCGGCGTGTCGTAGCTGCGGCGCCAGACCAGCACCTGCTCATCGCCGAATTTCTTGGCGGTCTCGGCCTTGTTCAGCCCTTGCAGCGCGCCGTAGTGGCGCTCGTTCAGGCGCCAGTCGTTGACGACCGGCAGCCAGGTCCGGTCCATCTGGTCGAGCGTGTGCCAGAGGGTCCAGATCGCGCGCTTGAGCACGGAGGTGTAGGCGATGTCGAACTCGAAGCCCTCGGCCTTCAGCAGCCGCCCGGCCTGCTGCGCCTGCTGCACGCCGAGGGGCGTCAGGTCGACGTCGGTCCAACCAGTGAAGCGGTTTTCCAGGTTCCAGGTCGATTCACCGTGGCGTATCAGAACGAGCTTGTGCATGGTGTGTGGGCGATAGTGAGTGACGGCCGGAAGGGCGAGCACGCAAATTCTATAATCG
>JANLUW010000446.1:0-8263 GCA_031363645.1 Rhizobacter sp.
GACTCGGCATTCGCGAGCGGCAGCGCACCCGCGAGAAAGTCGGCGACCGCGGCCTCCTGGCCCGGCTTGGCTTCGAGGCGGACGAACAGTGCGAGCTTGACCATGGTGTGTTCCTTCGGTTGGGTGTTGGCAAGGCCCGCAGTCTGGTCTCGCAGCCGGTAAGCAGCCAGTGGCTGAAACGACAACATTGGTATCACTCTCGGCTTGATGGCAGCGCCATGAAATTGCTGCTGCTCGTGCTCGACGGCGTGTTCGATCTCGGCCTCGCGGCGCTGACCGACACGCTCGCCACTGCGAACGAACTCGCTGCGACCTTGCCCCACGCGCTGGCCCCGATCGAGTTCACCTTCGTCGGCGTGCGCCGGCGCGTACGAACCGCGCAGGGCCTGACCGTGCAGGTGGTGCCGGCCGAAAGCGTGACGCAACCCGACGCCGTGCTCGTGCCCGCGCTCGGCGCGAAGATGCCCGACACGCTCGCCGCGCGACTGGCCCTGCGCGACGTGGCCGAAGCGGTCGCGGTGCTGCAGCGTTGGTCACGCGGTTCGACCTCGATCGGTGCAGCGTGCACCGGCACCTTTTTGCTCGCCGAGAGCGCGCTGCTCGACGGCCAGCGCGCCACAACATCGTGGTGGCTCGCGCCGATGTTTCGCCAGCGCTACCCGCGCGTCGCGCTCGACGAATCGCGCATGCTCGTCAACTCGGCCGGCTTCACGACGGCCGGCGCGGCGATGGCGCACCTCGATCTCGCGCTCAGTGTCGTGCGCAGCCAGAGCCCGGCGCTGGCCGCACTCGCAGCGCGCTACCTGCTGGCCGAGGCGCGCGGTTCGCAGGCCGAGTTCGTGATTCCCGATCACCTTTCGCATGCCGACCCGGTGGTCGAGCGCTTCGAGCGCTGGGCGCGCGGACGGCTCGCGCATGGCTTCTCGCTCGGCGATGCGGCACGCGCGGTCGGTGCCAGCGAGCGCACGCTGGCGCGCCGGCTGCACGCGGTGCTCGGCAAGACGCCGCTGTCGTACTTTCAGGACCTGCGCGTCGAGCGCGCGCTGCACCTGCTGCGCACCGGCAACGCGAGCGTCGACCAGATCGCGTCGCAGATCGGCTATTCCGACGGCGTGACCTTGCGCAGCCTGCTGCGGCGCAAGCTCGGCAAGGGCGTGCGGGAGTTGCGCGCGATCCGGTGAGCGGCCGAGCAGGCCAGCGCCTGGCTGCTCCCAAGCGGCCTGCGCACCCCCGCGGGGGTGGATGCGGTATTCCGCATCCGGGTGCCAATCGGGCACGGCGATTGCACGCCACGGCGCATGCCGCCCGCCGCCGCTCCGCTGAGTACCACCACTTTCGCGCCTGACACCGCGCCCGAGGCCGCGCGCGCCTCGGCGCAGCGCCTGCAGCTGCTGCTCGAATCGACCGGCGAGGGCATCTTCGGCATCGACACCGAGGGCTGCTGCACCTTCATTAACCGCGCCGGTGCACAAATGCTGGGCTGGACCACCGATCAGGTGCTCGGCCGCAACATGCACGACCTGATCCACCACACCCATGGCGACGGCAGCCACTACCCCGAGGCCGAGTGCCCCATCTTCAACGCGTTCCGCCAGGGCCTGCCGTGCCGCATCGACCGCGAGGTGCTGTGGCGCGCCGACGGCTCGCCGTTCAGCGCCGAATACTCGTCGCACCCGATCCTCGACGCGGGTTCGGGGACCAACACGGTGCAGGGCGCCGTCGTCACCTTCGTCGACATCACCGAGCGCCGCCGGGCCGAAAACCTGCTGCACCAGGCGCGCGCCGAACTGGAGCAGCGCGTTGCCGCGCGCACCGCCGAACTCTCGAACGCGCTCGGTCAACTGCGTGAACTCTCGGCTCACCTCGACACGGTGCGCGAAGACGAACGCACCCGGATCGCGCGCGACATCCACGACGAGCTCGGCTCGCTGCTGATCGCACTGAAAATGGACGTCGAGTGGACGGCCAAACGCGTCGAAGACCGCTCGCCGCTGCACGCCAAATGCGAGGGCATGGGCCGGCTGATCGCGACTGCGGTCGACAACGTCGGCCGCATCATCACCGACCTGCGGCCGAGCATCCTCGACCACCAAGGCATCTGGGCCGCGCTCGAATGGCAGGCACAGGAGTTCATCGAAACGTCCGAACTCGACCACGACCTGCAGGTGCATGTGGCGGCCGGCGTGGAGGCGCCGCAGGGTGTGATCGGCGAGCGCTGGGCGATCGCGGTGTTCCGCATCTTCCAGGAGATGCTGAGCAACATCGCGCGGCACGCGAAGGCGGGCTCGGTGAGCATCCGCCTGTATGTCGACGGCCCGCCCCGCCCGGCGCTGCACCTGATGGTTCGCGACGACGGTGTGGGCGCCGACGAAGCAGCGCTCACGCACCCGCACAGCTACGGCGTGCTTGGCATGCGCGAGCGCGCCGGGCACTTCGGTGGCCGCGTGACGATCGCCAGCGCACCGGGTCACGGCACCATCGTGCGGCTGTCGATGCCGTTGCCGCACACGTCGCCGTGATGATCAAAGTCCTGATCTGCGACGACCACCAGATCGTGCGGCAGGGCGTCCGCCAGATGCTGGCAGACGCGACCGACATCGCGCTCGCCGCCGAGGCCGACAACGGCCCGTCCGCACTCAAGCTGGTGCGCGAATCGAACCATGTCGCAGCCAAGCCCGAGGCGCGCCTGCACGTCGTGTTGATGGACATCGCGATGCCGCACCGCGACGGGCTCGACGTGCTGCGCCAGTTGCGCGGCGAGTTCCCGCGGCTGCCGGTGCTGATGCTCAGCACCTACCCCGACAAGCAGTACGCGGTGCGCAGCTTGAAGCTCGGCGCGGCCGGCTACCTCAACAAAAGCGCCGATTCCGAGACCATGACCGGTGCGATCCGCAAGGTCGCGGCCGGTGGCCTGTTTATTACCCCGACGGTCGCCGAGCAGCTCGCCAACGCGATCGGCGGTGGGCGCCGCAAGGCAAACAACGGGGCGGCCGATGCGCCGCTGCACGAGCGCCTGTCGCACCGCGAGTTCCAGGTGTTCCGCCTGCTTGCCACCGGCAGCTCGGTCGGCGAGATCGCCGAGCAGCTCGCGCTGTCGAGCAACACCGTCAGCACCTACCGCGCCCGCATCCTGGAGAAGACCGGCGCCCGCAATGACGTCGAGCTCGCGCTCTACGCGGTGCGTGCCGACCTCGCGCCGATCTGAAGTGAGCGCGTGGCGCGGCGTTGGCTCCTTCTCCCGTACGCGGGAGAAGGCGGGGGATGAGGGTCGGCGGTGCGCTACTGCCCTCACCCCGACCCTCTTCCGCGCGCGGGAGAGGGCGGCAACGAGCTTGCTCGCGGCCTGTAGTGCCAGCCCTACAGCGCAAAGCCGATTGCCGCGATGGCGGCGGACCTCGGCGATCCGTACTCTCTTCACCAGTGCAAGGAGCTTTCGATGACCCGCCCGATGACACACGACAGCAACACCTTCGACCCGTACAACGCCGACCGCCCGCTGATGCTCAAGTGCAGCTGCGGTGCCGACCACGCGCCCGGTGAGCACGCAGCAGCAGTCACCGCGGAAAACTATTCGCGCGACTTCATCGAGGCCACGCTCGTCAAAGCGCTGCTGCCCAGCGAACCGCAGCGCCGTCGCTTCCTTCAAGCAGTCGGCGCAACCACCGCGCGGGCCGCGATCGCCTCGCTGCTGCCGATGGGCGCGCTCGAAGCGATGGCGCAAGACAAGGGGCCTTTGGAGAAGAAGGATCTGAAGATCGGCTTCATCGCCATCACCTGCGCGACGCCGCTGATCATGGCCGACCCGTTGGGCTTCTACAAAAAAGAGGGCCTCAACGTCCAGCTCAACAAGACCGCAGGCTGGGCGCTGATCCGAGACAAGATGCTCAACAAGGAGCACGACGCGTCGCACTTTCTCTCGCCGATGCCGCTGGCGATCAGCATGGGCCTCGGCTCGGTCGCGCAGCCGATGCGCGTAGCGACCATTCAAAACATCAACGGCCAGGCGATCACGCTCGCCAACAAGCACAAGAACAACCGCGACCCGAAGAACTGGAAGGGCTTCAAGTTCGCCATTCCCTTCGAGTACTCGATGCACAACTTCCTGTTGCGCTACTACCTCGCCGAGGCCGGGCTCAACCCCGACACCGACGTGCAGCTGCGCGTCGTGCCTCCGCCCGAGATGGTCGCCAACCTGCGCGCCGGCAACATCGACGGCTTTCTCGGGCCCGACCCGTTCAACCAGCGCGCGGTCTACGACGAGATCGGCTTCATCCACATCCTGTCCAAAGACATCTGGGACGGCCACCCGTGCTGCGCGTTCGGCGTCAGCGAAGACTTCATCAAGGCCAACCCGAACACCTTCGCGGCGCTGTACCGATCCGTCCTCAGCGCCGCGGCGATGGCGCGCGAGCCGAAGAACCGCGAGCTGATCGCCAAGGTGATCGCGCCCGCCGCTTACTTGAACCAGCCCGAGACCGTGCTGACGCAGGTACTCTCCGGCAAGTTCGCCGATGGCCTCGGCGGCATCAAGAACATGCCCGAGCGCACCGACTTCGACCCGGTGCCGTGGCAGAGCATGGCGGTGTGGATGCTGACGCAGATGAAGCGCTGGGGCTACATCAAAGGCGACGTGAACTACAAGCAGATAGCAGAGCAGGTCTTCCTGCTGACCGACGCGAAGAAGCAGATGAAGGCCCTCGACCAGAAGGTGCCCGAGGGCGCCTACCGCAAGTACACCGTGATGGGCAAGGAGTTCGACCCGGCCAAGGCCGATGCCTATGCCAAAGGGTTCGCGATCAACAAGCTGGGCTGATCGCGATGAACGCTTCTTCGCGCTTGAATCTGCAGGCCGGCTGTGTCTCGGTCGCGATCCTGTTGCTGCTGCTCGCGGTGTGGCACTTCGCGACGCTGCCTGCGGGCGGTGCAGCGTCGGTCGGCCTGACGCCGGAGCAGCTCGAATACCAGAAACTGCTCGGCAAGGACCCGACGAAAGACGCCAAAGCCAACAACGGTTTTCCCACGCTCACGCAGATGCGCGAGACCATCGTGCGAAACCTCAGCCACCCGTTCTACGACAACGGCCCGAACGACAAGGGCATCGGCATCCAGCTCGGCCATTCGTTGCTGCGGGTCGCGCTCGGTTTCGGCATCGCTGCTCTGGTGGCGATACCGCTCGGCTTCGTGATCGGCATGAGTCCGCTGATGTACCGCGCGCTCGATCCGTTCATCCAGGTGCTCAAACCGATCTCGCCGCTCGCGTGGATGCCGCTCGCGCTCTACACGATCAAGGACTCGGGGGTCTCGGGCATCTTCGTGATCTTCATCTGCTCGGTCTGGCCGATGTTGCTGAACACCGCGTTCGGCGTCGCCGGCGTGCGGCGCGAATGGCTCAACGTGGCGAAGACGCTGGAGGTGACGCCGCTGCGCAAGGCCTTTCAGGTGATCCTGCCGGCCGCCGCGCCGACCATCGTGACCGGCATGCGCATCAGCATGGGCATCGCCTGGCTGGTGATCGTCGCGGCCGAGATGCTGGTCGGCGGCACCGGCATCGGCTACTTCGTGTGGAACGAATGGAACAACCTGTCGCTCACCAACGTGATCTTCGCGATCCTCGTGATCGGCATCGTCGGCATGGCGCTCGACCTGATGTTCGCGCGGCTGCAGAGGGCGATCTCGTATGTCGACTGAAGCCACGGCCGGCACCCGATTCCTGCGCGTCGAAGGCCTCGGCAAAACCTACCCGGGCGCGACCGAGCCGGTGTTCGACAGCGTCAATTTCGGCATCGAGAAGGGCGAGTTCGTCTGCATCATCGGCCACTCGGGCTGCGGCAAGACGACGATCTTGAACGTGCTCGCGGGCCTCGAGCAGGCGAGCGCCGGCCATGTGTTCATGGACAACCGCGAAATCGCCGGGCCGAGCTTGGAGCGCGGCGTGGTGTTCCAGGGCCATGCGCTGATGCCGTGGCTGAGCGTGCGCAAGAACATCGCTTTCGCGGTGCGCAGCAAGTGGCCCGGTTGGTCGGCCGCGCAGGTCGATGCGCAGGTCGAGAAGTACGTAAAGCTGGTGGGCCTGAGCGCCGCGATCGACAAGAAGCCCTCGGCACTGTCGGGCGGCATGAAGCAGCGCGTGGGCATCGCGCGCGCGTTCGCGATCGAGCCGAAGATGCTGCTGCTCGACGAACCCTTCGGCGCACTCGATGCGCTCACGCGCGGCACGATTCAAGACGAGCTGCTGCGCATCTGCGCCGAGACGCACCAGACCGTGTTCATGATCACGCACGATGTCGACGAGGCCATTCTGCTGGCCGACCGCATCCTGCTGATGAGCAACGGCCCGCAAGCGCTCGTTGCCGAGATCGTGCGAAACACAATGCCGCGCGATCGGCAACGCGCCACGCTGCACCACGACCCGCAGTTCTACCGGGTGCGCAACCACCTGGTCGACTTTCTCGTCACGCGTTCAAAAGATCTCTCGCACGGCCGCGCGCCGGCGGTACCAAAGGTGGTTACGCCCGGTCTGGTCGCCGACGAAGCAATGACCAGCACGCCACTGGCCGAGGTCATCGCGCTGAAGGGAAGAAGTGCATGAATGCCTCACCCACCGACCGCCCGCCACTGCCACCCTTCACGCTCGCGAGCGCGACAGAGAAAGTGCAGAAGGCCGAGGACGCCTGGAACAGCCTCGACCCCGTTCGCTGCGCCGCGGCCTACACCGAGGATTCGGTCTGTCGCAACCGCTCCGAGTTCTTCAGCGGGCGCGAGGTCATTCGGGCCTTCCTGCAGCGCAAGTGGGCGAAAGAGCTCGACTACCGGCTGAAGAAAGAACTCTGGGCCTTCACCGACGACCGCATCTCGGTGCGCTTCGAGTACGAATGGCACGACGCCGCCGGCCAGTGGTGGCGCTCGCACGGCAATGAGCAGTGGGAGTTCGATGCCCACGGCCTGATGCGCCGGCGCGAGGCCAGCATCAACGACCTGACCATCACCGAGGCCGAGCGCAAATTTTGCTGGGCGCGCGGCTGAGCCGAGCCTGTTTTCAAACGCAACAACGGAGCAACACAATGAACCGCAACGACGTCACCGAAATGATCATCGAGGCCAAAGTGAAGAAGGGCCTCAAGTGGGACGATGTGGCCAAGAAGGTCGGCCTGAGCAAGGAGTGGGTGACGGCCGGTTGCCTCGGGCAAATGACCTTCGATGCGAAGCAGGCAAAGGTGATCGCCAAGGTGTTCGGCCTGCCGGCCGAAGCCGAGAAGTGGCTGATGGTCGTGCCCTACAAAGGCTCGCTGCCGACCGCGGTGCCGACCGATCCGCTGATCTACCGGTTCTACGAACTGATCAGCGTGTACGGCACGACCTTCAAGGAACTTATCCACGAAGAGTTCGGCGACGGCATCATGTCGGCGATCGACTTCAAGATGGACTTGCAGCGCGAAGCCAACCCCAACGGCGATCGCGTGAGCATCGTGATGTCGGGCAAGTTCCTTTCGTACAAAACCTACTGAGGCCTACGCGCTGCGCGTGCAGGTCGAGGTGCGACGCTACGGTTTGAAAGCCTCTGGCCACAAAAAGTACGGGCCGAATTTCGACCCGCGAAGTTCACCTCCAGCGTCCTTGCCCATGGTCGTGAGGATGTGCTTGCCGTCTTTCATCTCCAAGCATCGCTCAGAGACCAGCTTGTCGAGAAGCTCGTTCGTTTTCATGCCCAGTTTCTGTGCCAGCTTCGACGACGTGAGTTTCGTGGCGTTGTCGTCGCCGGTTGATTTGGGCTCTGCTTCGGGTGTCACGCGTTCGAGAGATATCCGGACCTCTTCGCTGACGCGGATGATGCGTTGCGCTTCTTCGTACGCTTTCCGGTACAGCTCGGCGTCGTCGGCGCGCCGAATGAGAACGCCCATCTCGTTGTTGTTGACTTGGCTGAACTCGTACAGATTGAGGCTGGTGATGACGCGAAGTTCTTCGTTCACGTAGCACTTCGCATGCAAGTTCTTTCCTGCAGCCACGACATTTCCGCCGGCTGAAGCTCGCTCTTGCCATAGACGATCCGGACATCGATCTTCACTCGATTCTTGTCCGACAGGAGTTCCTTGACGCGGTCGTTCAGCTTGAGAAACGGGCTGATCAGAATCACCCGGTCTCGCCGCGCAAGCTCACGCGACGTGTCAGGCGGCGAGGCGACGCGGTCTCACGGTCGACTTGCCTCGCAATGCTTCAAGCCGCGCGACCGCCTCGTCACCGCGCCACTGCGTCATGCGCAGTTCGG
>JANLUW010000141.1:0-1784 GCA_031363645.1 Rhizobacter sp.
TCGCACTCGCGCCGTACGTGTCGGCCCCCTTGCCCGGCAAGTTCAGGAGCGCGAACGCGACCCCGTTCAACCGCTACGTGCCGTACATCAAGACCTTCTCACTGACCCGCGCCGACCAGTTCAGGCCGGCCGGCCCGCCGCCGTTGGAGAGTGCGGCATACGCAACCGATTTCAATCAGAGCAGGGCCGCAGGCGGCAGCGTCAGCACCGCTCGAACGCCAGAGCAACTCGAGACCGCACGCTTTCACACCGAGCTGCCGACTTTGTTCATCACGCGCAACCTCGGCCGCTTCGCGACCAGCACGACCGACGTTGCCGAGGCGGCGCGCCTGATGGCGCTGATCTACGTTGTGCATGCCGACGCGATAACTGCCTGCTTCGAGGCCAAGTACTTCTACGAGTTCTGGCGCCCGCTGAGCGCGATCCCGCTGGCCGAGACCGACAACAATGCGGCGACTACCAGCGACCCGGCCTGGACGCCTGTCGTGCCCTCGCCGAATCATCCCGAGTACCCGGCCGCTCACTCGTGCACTGCCGGCAGCCTCGGTGAAGCGCTTTACCGCTACTACGGCACCCGCAAGGTCAGCTACAGCTTCGACAGCGCCGCGACAGCCACGACCCGCAATTACGCCAGCACCGACGCACTCGGCGAAGAGAGCGAAGTTGCGCGCGTCTACGGCGGCATGCACTTCCACTTCTCGACCGTCGACGGGCTCACGCTCGGCAAGCAGGTTGCGCAGTGGGTCGCGCAACGCCACTTCGGCCCGCGCGACTGAGCGGGTCGACCCCGCCGCCGGCGCTACTTGCCGCTCGCCTGCGGCACGCGCTCGATCTTGGCTGTGTCGTAACCCTGCGTGCCGACGAAGGCGATCAGCTTGGCCAAGTCGGCCTCGGGAATCGTCGGCGTGCGCGCCAGGATCCACACGTAGTCGCGCTTCTCGCGCGTGATCACGGTTTGCGTGTAGTCGGGCGAGAGGTACGAGATGCGGTAGTCGGCCTTGATCGGCCAGATGTACTGCTGCCCCCAGACCGCATTGGCGCCGCCGTCCATGATGAAGCCCTTGGAGCCGTAGGTCTTGCGCGGGCCGTCGAAGGCGTCGGCATTGAAGCTGAAGACGGTGGGAATCGTGCCGTCGGGCGCGAGCGTGTAGCTGTCTTTCGCGTTGTGCGCGCCTTTTTCCAGGAAGGTAGGGATGTTGGCGATCACGTACCAATCGCCCATGAAGCGCGGCAGGTCGACCTTCGGGACGAGGGTGACGGGTTTCATGTCGGCTGTGCTCGCGCATCCGGCGACGAGGAAAACAGCAACGAATGGGGACAAACGAAATGACAAACGCATGGTGCGGCTCCTGGCGTGCGAGGGATGTTTTTCATTGCAGGCGATAACTCAGCTTGCGGCCGCCGGCGACGGTCGAATCCAGCCCGACCCATTCGCCCAGCGCCGTGTACCAGACGACGATCGGGTTGGTGGCACCGGTGATCCGGAACTCGGTCGCCTCGACCGGTTTGCCGCGCACCTCGACCGAGCCGGCACCGGCGCGTGTGACCTGCACGGTCTCGAACTTGCCGGTCTGCGCATTGAGCAGGCGAGTTTGTGTCTGGATCGCGGGGTTCCAATAGGCGAAGCTCATCACGCAGCCTTTGAGCGTGGCGTCGTTCGGGCCGGCGCGCACGCTCTCGGGTTTGCCGTCGTCGTCGGTGGTCGCGTTCATCGCCGTCAGGCAGTTGCCGCGCCATTCTTCGGTCGCCTTGTGGCGGTAGCGGTAGGCCGTGATGCCGAGGAA
>JANLUW010000178.1:0-1648 GCA_031363645.1 Rhizobacter sp.
CCCACACCAGCGGCTGCGCGGCTGCGGGTCGGCCAGGAAGTCGCGGTACTCGATGCAGTCCTCGTTGCTCATCGAGGACAAGGCCTTGCCCTTGTGCGTGACCGCCCACAACAGGAAGCGCTCGGATTCCTTGCGGTAGGCGCGCTGGGTGTTCGACAGCGCTTGCAGCCAGTCGAGTCCCTGCTCGACGCCGGTGTCGCGCTGGCGGCGCCGCGCCTTCAGGTTGGCCTTTTGATCGGGGGTCAGGCCGTGCTTGGAGCGCAGCCAGGCGAGGATGGCCTGGTAGTCGTTGCCGGCCTTGAGCAGGCACTGCGCTTGGGGGCGTCGGTACAGGCCGCGGGTGCCGTCGAGCTCGGCCGGCACGATGAACTTTTCGAGGGGGCGAATGTCGCTGGCCGGGGCGACCACAGCCTGCAGCTCGTGCGCGTAAAGCTTGCTCCGCGGCAACGCTACGTGGCGTCCGAGTTGCAGCTCGATGCTGTGCCCGTGCGGGCTTCCAAGTTCCCGGAGCCACTCGACGATGCGCTGCGCCTTGCTCTCCCCCATCGCCTTGATGCCCGCGTACCAGCGGCGGCCGATGCCGTTGATGCGTTCGACCAACTGGGCCAGCGTGAAGATGTCGGCCGCCTCCAGATGATTGGCCAGCGCCGGGTTCAACCAAGCCGCGACGGCGTCGCCAGCGCGCGGCGATTGCGCGACCAGCCCTTCGAGCCAGCGCAGCGCGTCGAGCTGGCGTGCGATCAGCTTTGCCCGGCGCTTCTGGCGCGCGCTGGCCTTGCCGTACTCAGCTTCGAAGGCGGCGGTCTGTTCGGTCTCTGAGAACTCTTCGATGCCGCGCGACTCGGCGAACGCCTCCAGGCTCGGCAACTCGTGCGACCCATCGGCGATTTTCGAGATGTCGATGCGCACCAAGCGCGCCGTGCCGTGCCGGTCCTCGCGTTTCGCGGCGGCCGCGAATTCGTCGCGTATCCACGCGGTGGTCGAGCGCACCAGGCGCTGGTCGGTGCCCTCGCCTTCGACCCGCAGGTACCGGTCCCAGCTCGAGCGAACGTCGATGCCCTGCACCACGGCGCGCATGAACGCGAAGTGGCCGACGTGCAACTTGCGCCGGCGCGCGGCGCCCGCGCCGGCCAGCGCCGCTCGCCCCGCAAGGTCATCCATGGGCCGGCCTCCGATCACCTCAGGCCCGGGCTCAAGTGCGCCATTCGTCGCCTGGCACGATGCGGCGCATGAACTCGTCGAACATCGGCACGGTGAACGCCGTGTCCCCATGGCTGGGGCTCCAAATCATCCCCTTGACGATGAGAGAGCTGCGCACGGGGCCGAGCGAACTCACCTCGCGCTTCAAGCAGTCGGCTATTGCGCCGGAGCGGTGCGGGCCCGGCCCCAACTCGGCCATGGCTCGCAGATAGCGCTTTTCTTGGGGTGTCAGACGATCAAACCGAACCCGGAAGAAGCTTTCGTCGAGCGCCGCCACCGCGGTGGCCGTGGCTTGTTCAACGTCGTGCGTTTCGATCGGCGAGGCGTGCGCGGCCTCCCAACTGCGCTGCCCCCATTCCTGTAGGAAATACGGGTAGCAGCGCGTGTCCGCCAGAATCTTCTGCACGGCGCCGGCCGTGATTTTTGCGCCTTCGGCTTCAATGGGTTT
>JANLUW010000223.1:0-20436 GCA_031363645.1 Rhizobacter sp.
GGCTGCCGCTACCGCTGCGACCCGGCGCTCGCCGTCGGCTGCGAGGAGTGCGAGGCGCGCAAGCTGGCGGGCCATCGGGGCGGCAAGGGCGAGGGCGGAGGCGGGTTGAAAAGCCACGCCGTGCCGGTGCCGGTGGTCGACCTGCCGCTCGGCGCGACCGAAGACCGCGTCGTCGGCGCGCTCGACCTCGAGCGGGCGCTGGCGCAAGGCGTGAAGGCATTCGAGCCCGGCCTGCTGGCGCGCGCGAACCGCGGCTTTCTCTACATCGACGAAGTCAACCTGCTCGAAGACCACCTGGTCGATTTGTTGATCGACGTGGCCGCCTCCGGCGAAAACGTGGTCGAGCGCGAAGGCCTGAGCGTGCGCCACCCCGCGCGCTTCGTGCTCGTCGGCAGCGGCAACCCCGAAGAAGGCGAATTGCGCCCGCAGCTGCTCGATCGCTTCGGCCTTTCGGTCGAGGTGCGCACGCCGCAAGATTTGCGGTCGCGCGTCGAGGTCGTGAAGCGGCGCGATGCGTTCGAGCGTGACGGTGCCGCCTTCATGCAAACCTGGGCCAAGGAAGAGGCCAAGGTGCGCCGCCAGATCATCGCCGGCCGCGCGCGCATCGGCGAGGTCGAGGTGCCCGATGCCGCACTCGAACGCGCGGCGCAACTCTGCATGTCGCTCGGCACCGATGGGCTGCGCGGCGAGTTGACGCTGATCCGCGCGGCGCGCGCGTTCGCTGCGTTGCACGGCGATGCGGTCGTCGGCGATGCGCATTTGAGGCGCGTCGCGCCACCGGCGTTGCGGCACCGGCTGCGGCGCAACCCGCTCGACGATGCAGGCTCGAGCGTGCGCGTCGATCGCGCGGTGGCCGAACTCTTCGGTGCATGAACGAAGGCGCGCTGGCGGCGGATGCGTCGAATGCATCCGGCACAACGGCGGCGCTTGTCGCGGCGCTGTTTGCGGTCGATCCGGTCGGGCTCGGCGGGGTGGCGTTGCGCAGCGGCGCGGGCGTCGCGCGCGACCAATGGCTCGCGCGGCTGCACGCGCTGCTGCCCGAAGGCACGCCATGGCGGCGCGTGCCGTTGCACATCAACGACGACCGGCTTCTCGGCGGTCTCGACCTTTCGGCGACGCTGCAAGCGGGCCGCCCGGTCGCGCAGCGTGGCCTGCTGGCCGAGGCCGACGGCGGCGTCGTGCTGCTCGCGATGGCCGAGCGCGTCAGCGCCTCGGCGGCGGCGAGCATCGCGGCCGTGATTGACACGCGCGAGCTCGTTGCCGAGCGCCATGGCGTCGGTTTGCGCAGCGCGAGCCGCATCGGCGTGATCGCGCTCGACGAGGGCATCGCCGATGACGAACAAATGCCCACGCGCCTGCGCGAGCGCCTCGCGTTTCACCTGGCACTCAGCCCGGCGCCGATGGCCGAAGGTGCCGACGACGATCTGCTCTTCTCGCGCGACGACGTGATCGCGGCGCGTGAGAAGTTCGCCGGCATTCGCATCGGCGATCCGGTCGTCGATGGCTTGTGCGCCGCGGCGCTCGCGCTCGGCATTGATTCGGTTCGCGCGGCGCTGCTGGCATGCCGCGCGGCGCGCGCTTCGGCCGCACTCGACGGGCGAGACGAGGTGAATGCGCAAGACGCCGCGCTGGCCGCCGCGCTGGTGCTCGCACCGCGCGCAACGCGATTGCCGGCCGCGGCGGCGCCAGCCGAGGCAAGCGACGACAGGACGGCCGAGCCCGAGCTCGAATCCGCCGATGCACCGCCACCACCGCCGGCCGACGACGACACCGAGACTCCTGAGCCGCCTGCCGGCCCGCCCGAGCCCGACACCCCCGCCGGTCCGGTCGACGATGTCGTGCTCGAAGCCGCGCTCGCCGCGATCCCGCCGGGCATGCTCGCGATGCTCGCGCTCGGTAACCTGAAAGCGCCGCGCTCGCCATCGGCCGGGCGCGCCGGCGCAGCGAAGCTCGGCCAGTCGCGTGGCCGCCCGACCGGCGTGCGCCGCGGCGAGCCGACCGGCGGAGCGCGGCTCAACGTGATCGAGACGCTGCGCGCCGCGGCACCGTGGCAGGCGTTACGCCGCCGCGAGGCCCAAGCCGCCGGCACGGTGAGCACCGCGCGCATCCAGGTGCGGCGCGAAGACTTCCACCTTTGGTGCTTCAAGGCGCGCAGCGAGACGACGACCGTATTCGTGGTCGACGCCTCCGGCTCGTCGGCGTTGAACCGTTTGGCCGAAACCAAGGGCGCGGTCGAGTTGCTGCTCGCCGATTGCTATGTGCGGCGTGACAGCGTCGCGGTGATCGCATTCCGCGGTGCGGGCGCCGAAGTGCTGTTGCCGCCAACGCGCTCGCTGGTGCGCGCCAAGCGCAGCCTCGCCGGCCTGCCAGGCGGCGGCGGTACACCGCTCGCGGCCGGCCTCGATGCGGCCCGTACGCTCGCCGATGCGGTGCGACGGCGTGGCGCCACGCCGGTCATCGTGCTGCTGACCGACGGCCGCGCCAACATCGCCCGCGACGGCGCACCCGGCCGCGCGCGCGCCAACGATGACGCGCTCGCCGCTGCACGTGCGATGCGCGTCGAAGGCTTCGCCGCGCTGCTGCTCGACACCTCGCCGCAGCCGCAAGACACGGCGCGTCAACTCGCCGCCGCGATGGGCGCCCGCTACCTGCCGCTGCCGCACGCGGGCGCGACCGTGCTGTCGCAGGCAGTGCGCGCGGCGGGTGTCGCCGGTTCGGCGCCGGCGCGCTGATTCGCGCCGGTTTTGCGCAGACGATGGCGATGAGTCAGTCACTGGTCTGGGAGCGCGACGGTCTGCAGTGGCCGCACCGAGCAGCCAGCCGTTTCGTGCAGGCCGGTGGGCTGCGCTGGCATGTGCAGCAGATGGGTGAAGCCGGCGCGCGGCCGGTCGCGCTGCTGATCCATGGCACGGGTGCATCGACGCATTCGTGGCGCGGGCTGATGCCAATGCTGGCGCGCGACTTCACGGTGATCGCGATGGACCTGCCGGGTCACGCGTTCACCGCCACGCCGCCGGCCGCGCAGCTTTCGTTGCCTGGCATGGCGAACGCGGTCGGTGCGCTGGTGAAGGCGCTCGGCGTCGATGTCGAACTGATCGTCGGTCACTCGGCCGGTGCGGCGATCGGCGTTCGCGCGGTGCTCGACGGCGCGCTCGCGCCGCGGGCCATCGTCGCCATCAACGGCGCGTTCTTGCCGCTCGCGGGTTTGCCAGGCTTGCTGTTCCCGCCGGTCGCGCGGCTGATGGCGGTCACGCCGCTCGCTTCGCAATTGTTCGCGCGTCGCAGCTGGGATCGAGCCGCGGTCGAGAAGCTGATCGGCGGCACTGGCTCGACACTCGATGCGCATGGCCTCGCGCTTTACGGCACGCTGGTGCGCGATGCGCGCCACGCCGCCGGCGCGCTCGGCATGATGGCGCGCTGGGATCTGCGACCGCTCGCGCACGACCTCGCGCGCCTGCGCACGCCACTCACACTGGTTGTCGGCGCCAACGACCGCGCGGTGCCGCCGCGCGATGCGCAGCGTGTGCGCAGACTCGTTCCCGCGTCGACACCATGTTCGATCGAGACGGTTCGCGGCGCGGGCCACCTCGTCCACGAGGAGCGGCCCGCCGAGGTGGCAGAGCTGCTGCTCGCCGCAGTGCATCGCGTGGCCCACCCAGCCGCCGCGCCGACGCCGGACTCCGAAGGATTCGGCGCAGGCTAAAGACAGCCGGGCCGGTGCCGATATCGATGCATGAAATTAAGCCTGCCGAGCGTGAACACCCTGATGTCGGCTCTGCGGACAAAACTGTCGGCTTCGGGGCACCGCATCGAGACCGAACCGGCGCCTGCCGATCCGCGAGCGCTGGTCGGTGCCAACGATTCGCTGACCGGCCTGCCGGGCTTGACCGCGTTCGAGGGCTTGCTGGCGCAGGCGGTGCGCCGGGCGGATGCAGAGTCCCGGCAACTTGCCGTGCTGTTCGTCAACCTCGACGACCTCAAGTCGGTGAACATGGCGGCCGGGCGCCCGACCGGTGACTATGTGCTGCGGCAGTCCGCGAAGCGACTGCGCGCGCTGGTCAAGCCGTTCATGGCGGCTCGACTGATCGGCGACGAATTCCTGCTGCTCATGGCCGACGACCCCCAGCCCCGGGACGCGGCCGCGTTGGCGATAAAAATCCAGGCGTCGATCGACAAGCCGTTTCCGGTGGAACGAGGCGAGCTGTCGCTGAGCTGCTCGGTCGGCATCGCGATGTACCCGGAGCATGGCGCGCTGTCGACCATGATCGCCCACGCCCAGGCCGCCATGCAGGAGGCCCGGGCCGCAGGCGGCGCGAGCTACGCGTTCTTCGAGCCCCGCATGATGCAAGGCAGGCGCGACCAGCTGGAGCTGCTCAAAGACCTGCGGCGCGCGTTGGAGTTGAAGCAGCTGGAGCTTTTCTACCAGCCCAAGATCCACGCGGCCAGCGGCGAGATCACCGGGGCGGAGGCCCTGCTGCGCTGGAACCACCCGACCCGCGGAATGATCAGCCCGGTCGTCTTCATCCCGATGGCCGAACGCTACGGGCTGATCGTGCCGCTCGGTGCCTGGGTGATCGACGAGGCCTGCCGCCAGGTGCGCGCATGGCGCGACCTCGGCTTGCGGATGAAGGTCGCGATCAACCTGTCGGTGCACCAGCTGCGACAGCCCGATCTGGCGAGCCAGATCGCCGGCGCACTCGAAACGTACCAGGTGAACCCCGACCTCCTCACTTGCGAAGTCACCGAAAGCAGCGCGATGGAAGACGTGCCGACGACCCTGCACGTGCTCGGCGACCTCGACCGGCTGGGTGTCCACATATCGATCGACGATTTCGGCACCGGGCACTCGAGCCTGTCTCACTTGCGCAAACTTCCCGCGGACGAGCTCAAGATCGACCGCAGTTTCGTGATGGACCTGGAGACCAGCGAGGACGCCCGCAAGGTGGCACTCGCGGTCGTGAACCTGGCCAAAGCGCTCAACCTGAAGGTGGTCGCCGAAGGCGTGGAGACCGAAGGGCAGAACCGGATCCTGCGCGAAATGGGCTGCGACCAGTTGCAGGGCTTTTTGTTTGCGCGGCCGATGTCGGCAAAAGCCATCGCGCTGTGGGCGATGGAAGACGAAGGCCCGCGGGTCATGAGCTTTCGGGCATCGCTCTTCAAGTCGACCGAGATTCACAGCACGGAGCCGGCGGAGCTCGGTTGAGCGACTGGCCGGTCACGGCTGCGCCGTGTCGATCACCAGTTGCAAGTTGTCGCTGCGCGTGCCGATCGCCGCGCTTTCGCCGCGCAGGTCGCCGGGTTGCGGCATCGCGTTGCCGGAGCGCGAGATGCGCGCGCCGACGATCACGCGCGCTGCGCCGGAGAGTTTGGTTTGCGGTGACATCGCGAGGCTGTCGTCGAGCGTGAAGTCGAACGGCAGGTCGGCGACCGTGCGGCGCACGATCGCGAGCGGCATGCGCGGGCCTTCGGCGGCGCGCGCGAAGACGAAGACGGTGTCTGTCGGCGCGGCTTTCGCGGTGAGGAGCGACGCGAGGCTGACGCGACCGGTGATGCGTGCCGCGGTGACGACGGCAGGCGCGGTCGCCGCCTCGCCGCTGGCGTCGCGCACGGCGATCAGGCTGCGGTCGAGGCCAACCGCGAATTCGCCGCCCTCGGGTGCGAGGGCGCGCGCCTGCTGCCAGTAGTTGCGCGCGGCGGTGAAGTCTTTGCGCTCGAAAGCGGCGCTGCCGGCAAGCGCGAGCGCCTTCAGATTTTTCGGATCGAGTTGCAAGGCCTTCGCGATCAGCCGGTCAGGCTCACCGGCGGTGCGCTGGCCCTGCAGGACGGCGAGCACGTCGGCGCGGTCGGCAAGCAGCTGCGCATCGTTCGGCGCAAGCGCGATCGCGCGAGCGAAAGCGCGGTCGGCATCGGCAAAGCGCTGCAGCGCGGCGTACGAGCGCGCGAGCATGGTCCAGCCTTGCAGATCGGCGGTCGGGTTGGCCGAAGGTTTTTCCAGACGTTGTGCGAGGGTCGCGAGCATCGCTTGCACGGCTTCGGGCGTGACCTCGGCGTCGGGCGCGGCCTGCGCGGTAGCGGGCGAGGGCTGCGCGTTCAGGCCGGCCGGGTTGCCGATCGCAGCGTAGAGCGCGACCGCGAACAGCGGCACCGCGAGGCCGACGAGCAGCAGTGTTTTCGGCGAACGAGATACGCCGATGGCAATGTCGTCGGTGACCGATTCGTCGAGCACGCGGCGCTGCAACTCGCTGCGCGCCGCGCGGTGCTGCGGCGCGTCGATCAGCCCTTCGGCGTGCTCGCGGTCGAGCGCGGCGAGTTGCTCGCCCAAGATGCCCAGGTGCGCCGGTTGCGTGCCCGCGTTTGCCAACGCCGGCCGCCGTGCGGGCAGCAGCATCCAAACGGCCAGCGCGGCCAGGCAGGCGGCGCCGATCGCGAAAATCGTCATGGGCGTGCGATGCCGTTGCCCAGCAACTCGGCCAGGCGCTGCGATTCGGCCTCGCTGAGTTCGGGCGGCGGCGCGTCGCGGCGGCGGCGCCAAATGTTGGCCGCGAGCACGAACGCGGCGAGTGCGAGCAGCGCGAACGGGCCGACCCACAGCAGCGCGGTCGTCGGGCTGAATGCCGGCCGGTAGCGCACGAACTCGCCGTAGCGCTGCACCATGAAGTCGAGAATTTGCGCTTCGGATTCGCCTTGCTTGAGCTTGGTGCGGATCTGCTTGCGCAAGTCGACTGCCAGATCGGCCTGCGAGGCGCCGATGGTCTCGTTCTGGCACACGAGGCAGCGCAGCTCTTCGGCCACGCGCATCACGCGAACTTCGAGCGCCGGGTCGGCGGCGAGCGGCGCGGCTTCGTTCGCGCGTGTCGCAAAAGCCACTATCGCGAGCAGCAACGCCAGCACCAAGCGCAACGGCGAACTCATGAATTCAACCTCGCCACCAGCGGCACGATCTCGTCGCGCACCATCTGCGCCGTGACCGGCCCGATGAACTTGCGGCGGATCACGCCGACCTTGTCGATCACGAAGGTTTCCGGCACGCCGTAGACGCCGTAGTCGATGCCGACGAGGCCTTCGGCGTCGAACAACGAGGCCACGTACGGGTTCCCCAAGCGGTCGAGCCAGCCGAGTGCGTCGGCGCGCTGGTCTTTGTAGTTCAGGCCGTAAATCGGCACGAGGCCGAGCTTGGCCATCTCGACCATCGTGGCGTGTTCGTCGCGGCAGGCCACGCACCATGAAGCCCAGACGTTGAGCACCCAGACCTTGCCGCGCAGGTCTTGCGACGAGAGCGAGCTGCCCGGCGAGTTCAAGGTTGGCAGCAGGAAGGCCGGCGCGGCTTTGCCGACCAGCGGCGAGGGCAGCTCGCGTGGCTTGAGCGTGAGACCGAGCGCGAGAAAGCCGAGCATCACGACGAACACGCCGAACGGAATGAAGTAGCGCTTCATCGCGACGCCTTCATCGCGAGCGCAGGCCGCGCGGGCAGGGCGCCGTTGGCGGGCATGGCTGCCGGCTCGTTCGCGGTGCGGCGTGCTGCGCGGTAGCGCCGGTCCATCACCGCCAGCATGCCGCCGAGCGCCATCAGCAGGCAGCCGCCCCAGATCCAGCCGACGAACGGCTTGTAATACACGCGCATGCCCCAGGCGTTGGTGCCGACCGAGTCGCCGAGCGCGACGTACAGGTCACGCGTGAAGCCGCGGTCGATGGCGGTCTCGGTCATCGGTGAGCGGCTGACGGTGTAGACGCGTCGCTCGGGGTTGAGCTCGCCGATTGGGCGGCCGTCGTCGGTGACGCTCAACGTCGCGCGCACCGCGGCGTAGTTGGGGCCGCGGCGCTCGGCGAGGCCTTCGAGCTTGAACACGTAGCTGCCGATCGCGACCGTGTCGCCGGGCGCCATGCGCACGTCTTTCTCGACCGCGAAGCCGCCGACCACCGTGACGCCGACGATGAACACCGCCATGCCGAAGTGCGCGACCAGCATGCCGTAGTAGCTGCCCGGTTGTGCGCGCAAACGTTGCGACCATGCCGGCGCCGGGTGCTCGCGCAGCCGCGTGACGAGGTTGAGCACGACGGTGCTGGCGATCCACGTGGCGAGCAAGAGGCCGAAGCCGATCAAGGGTGTCCAGTGGCCGAGTAACGCTGGCGCGAGCAGCGCCGCGGCAACGCTGACACCGGCCGCCCAACGCAGCCGCAGCGCCAGATCGATTGCGCCCGCTTTGCGCCAACGCGTGAGCGGACCGATGCCCATCAGGAACAACGCGGGCGCCATCAGCGGCACGAACACCGCGTTGAAATAAGGCGGCCCGACCGAGAGCTTGCCGAGGCCGAGTGCGTCGATCACCAGTGGGTACAGCGTGCCCAGCATCACCGACGCGCAGGCCACGATCAAGAGCACGTTGTTGGCGAGCAGCATCGATTCGCGCGAGACGGTTTCGAAGCCGCCGCCCGCGCCAACGCGCGGTGCGCGCCAGGCGAACAGCAGCAGCGAGCCGCCGATCACGAGTGCCAAAAAGCCGAGGATGAAGACACCGCGGGTCGGGTCGCTCGCGAACGCGTGCACCGATGTCAGCACGCCCGAGCGCACGATGAAGGTGCCGAGCAGCGAGAGCGAGAAGGTGATGATCGCGAGCAGCGCGGTCCACATCTTGAAGCCGCCGCGCTTCTCGGTGACCGAGAGCGAGTGCATCAGTGCGGTGCCGGCGAGCCACGGCATCAGCGAGGCGTTTTCGACCGGGTCCCAGAACCACCAGCCGCCCCAACCGAGCTCGTAGTAAGCCCAAAAGCTGCCGAGCGCGATGCCGCAGGTGAGAAAGCACCAAGCGACCGTCGTCCACGGCCGCGACCAGCGCGCCCATGCCGCATCGAGCCGGCCCGACAGCAGCGCGGCGATCGCGAACGCGAACGCTACGACGAACCCGACATAGCCCATGTAGAGCATCGGCGGGTGGATCACCATGCCGGGGTCTTGCAACAGCGGTGTCAGGTCTTGACCGTCGGGTGCGGCCGGCAGCAGGCGCAGGAACGGGTTCGACGTGAGCAGCGTGAACGCGACGAAGCCGGTGCTGATCAGCCCCATCACGCCGAGGATGCGCGCGACGGTGCGGTCGTCCAGCTGCTTCGAGAACAGCGTGACGGCGAGCGTCCAGCCCGCGAGGATGAGCACCCACAGCAGGATCGAACCTTCGTGCCCGCCCCACACGGCGGTGAAGCGGTACACCAGCGGCATCGCCGAGTTCGAGTGCTGCGCGACGTAGAGCACCGAAAAGTCGTTGGCGACGAATGCGTTGGTCAACGCGGCGTAAGCGAGCGCGATGAACACGAACTGCGCGCGCGCCGCGGGTTTGGCCAGCGCGATCAGCGTGCCGTTGCCGCGCGCCGCGCCGATCAGCGGCAGCACGCCTTGCACGAGTGCGAAAGCGAGCGCGAGGATCAGCGCGAAATGGCCGAGTTCGGGGATCATCGCGGGTCTCCGCTGAGTTTTGGGGCGACGGGCAGTTCGCCCCTCCTCGCGTTGGCCAGTGCCTCGGCGGCCTCGGGTGGCATGTAGTTCTCGTCGTGTTTGGCGAGCACTTGATCGGCATGGAAAACACCGTCGACACCGAGTTTGCCTTGTGCGACCACGCCCTTTCCTTCGGTGAACAAATCGGGCAGCAGGCCGGTGTAGGCGACCGGGATCTTCTGCGCCAGATCGGTGACGACGAAGTTCACGGTGAGGCTGTCGGGTGAGCGCTTGATGCTGCCCACCTCGACCAGCCCTCCGAGCCGAAAGTTGTGGCCGCGCGGCGCTTCGTTGGCGGCGATTTGCGACGGGCTGAAGAAGAAGACGAGGTTGCTGCGAAACGCGTTCAACACCAGCGCGCTGGCGATGCCGAGTGCCGCGAGGCCGCAGACGATCGCGAGCCCGCGCTTGGCACGCGGCTTCATGCGCGGCCCTCGCGGAAGTCGGCGCGCAGCGGTGGCTCATCGGCGCTGGTGTGCAAGGCCTTGCGGCGCGCGCGCAGTGCGAGCATCTCGCCCAGCATCACCAGCGTGGTGACGCCGAACGCGCCCCACACGTACAACCCGTAGCCGCCCATTGCAAGGAACTCGCCCACGCTCGACCAATTCATGTTCCTGCTCCGATTGCTTGTTGTGCCCATGCAGTGTGCCGCTCGCGCTCGAGCATCACGACGCGCACCCGCACCAGTGTGACCGCGATGCAGTAAGCCCAGAAGCCGAGTGCCATCACCAGCATGCCGAGCAGCATCGGCGTGGCCATGCTCGGCGCTTTCGCGAGACTGACCGAAGCGCCTTGGTGCAATGTGTTCCACCACTTCACCGAGAAATAGATGATCGGCACGTTGACCACGCCGACGATCGCGAGCAACCCCGCCGCGCGATCGGCGCGCTTAGGGTCTTCGATCGCGGCATGCAGCGACAGCACGCCAGCGTAGAGAAACAGCAGCACCAGCTCGGAGGTGAGGCGCGCATCCCATACCCACCACGTGCCCCAGGTCGGCTTACCCCAAAGCGCGCCGGTCCAAAGGGCGATGAAGGTCATCAGCGCGCCGGTGGGCACCAGCGCGTTGGCCAGCATGTGGGCGAGCCGCGCGTTGAAGGCCAGGCCGATCGCGGCCCAGAACGCCATCGCGACGTAGATCACCATCGACATCCAGGCCGCGGGCACGTGCACGAAGATGATGCGGTAGGCCTCCCCCTGCTGGTGGTCGGTGGGTGCGACAAGCAAGCCGATCGCGAGGCCCGCGGCGATGAGCACCGCAGCGAGCGCGCCGATCCACGGCACCGCGATGCCTGCGAGCCGGTGAAACCGCTGCGGAGCCGCGAAGTGATACCAATTCAAGCGTGTCGAAGCCATTCGGGCTACCTTGTCATTCGAGTGCGATGCGCAACGCCGCCGAGGCGGCCAGCGGCGCGAGCACCAGCGCAAGCGCAAGCATCGCACCGAGCAGCGAAAAATGCGCACCGCTGCCGAGCCCGGCTTCGTTGGCGCTGACCGCGCCGGCGCCGAAAATCAACACCGGCACCACCAGCGGCAGCACCAGCAGCGAGAGCAGTACACCCGCGCCGCGCACGCCCACCGTGAGGGCCGCGCCGATGCCGCCGATCAGGCTCAGCAGCGGCGTGCCGAGCAGCAGCGAGGCGGCGAGCACCGCGGTGGCCGCCGCCGACAAGTCGAACTGCAGCGCGAGCAGCGGCGAGGCGAGTGCGAGCAGCAAGCCCGAGGTGAGCCAGTGCGCGGCCATCTTTGCGAGCACGAGCAGTGGCAGCGGCGTCGCCGAGAGCAGCAGTTGTTCAAGCGTGCCGTCCAGGTGGTCGTCGGCGAACAGGCGTGCCAGCGACAGCATCGAGGCCAGCAGCGCCGCGACCCAGACCACGCCGGGCGCCATCGTGCGCAGCAGCGCCGGATCGGCACCGACGCCGAGCGGGAACAGGCTGACGACGATGACGAAGAAGACCAGCGCCGCCGCGGCATCGGTACGGCGCCGCAGCACGCCGCGCAGGTCGCGCATAAAGATGCAGCGCATGCCGTGCAACGCGCCCGGCAGTCGCGCCCGCGAGGGAAGGGGCAGCACGACTGCCGTCATCCCCGGCTCGCCACGCGGGCGATCTGTGCATCGGCAGCGGCCCTTGGGGGCTGCAGCGTGATCGCGACCTGCGGCTGCGTCGCGTCCCATGCGCGGCCTTGGTGGCTGGTCAGCACGACCACGCCGCCGCGGCCGAGTTGCGCGGCGATCAGGCCTTGCAGCCAAATGCAGGCGGCTTCGTCCAGCGCGTTGAACGGTTCGTCGAGCACCCACAACGCCGCCGCCGTGCTGAGCGCCAGCCGCGCGATGCCCACGCGCTTGCGCTGCCCTTGCGACAACACGCGCGCCGGCAACAGCCCGCGCTCGCGGAGGCCGGCTTGCGCGAGCGCACTCGCGGCTTCGTGCTCCGAACACGACAAGCCCGCCAGGCCACCGCTCGCTTGCAGATTTTCGAGCGCTGAGAGATCGTCTTTCAACGCCGGCGCATGGCCGAGGTAGACGAGCTGCAGGTTGAACTCTTCGCGCAGCCGTGCGATGCGCTGGCCTTGCCAGAGTACCTCGCCGTGATCAGGCGTCGACAGGCCGCACACCATGCGCAGCAGGCTGGTCTTGCCCGAGCCGTTTTCGCCTTGCACGCGCAGCATCTGACCGGCGTTCACGGTCACCGAGACACCGCTGAACAGTACACGCGAGCCGCGCACGCATTGCAAATCGTTCAGTTCGAGCACGGTGCTCACAAAGGCGCTCCGGAAGGTTGGCGGGGAGTCATGGCGATCAGGGAATGCCTGTGTCGACGCGATGTTGTCAATTTACGCTGACACTCTTACGATCGCAATATGTTTACACCTGCGGCCGAAATGGAATCTCATGTAACCGACAGCGATGGTAAACCTCACGCGATAGTGATCGGCAGCGGCTTCGGTGGCCTGGCCGCCGCGGTGCGGCTCGGCGCACGCGGCTACCGCGTCACGGTGCTGGAAAAACTCGACGCCCCGGGCGGCCGCGCTTGCGTGCACCGGCAAGACGGCTTCACGTTCGACGCCGGCCCGACCGTGATCACCGCGCCGTTTTTGTTCGAGGAGCTCTGGGCGCTGTGCGGCAAGCGCTTGGCCGACGACATCGACCTGCGGCCTGTCGCGCCCTTCTACCGCATCCGCTTCGACGACGGCGAGTGCTTCGACTACACCGGAGACGCCGAGGCGATGCGCGCCGAAGTCGCGCGTTTCGCACCATCCGACGTAGCCGGCTACGAACGCTTTTTAAAAGCCAGCGAGGCGATCTTTAAGGTCGGCTTCGAGGAGCTCGGCGACAAGCCTTTCGACTCCTGGACCGACATGGCCAAGGTGCTGCCCGCGCTGCTCAAACTCGAGGGCTACCGCACGGTCTACTCGCTCGCGTGCAAGCACGTGAAAGACGCGCGGCTGCGCGTGGTGCTCACGTTTCAATCGCTGCTGGTCGGTGGCAACCCGTTTTCGACCACCTCGGTCTACTGCCTGATCGCGTTCCTGGAGCGGCGCTGGGGCGTGCACTTTCCGATGGGCGGCACCGGCAGCCTGGTCAAGGGGCTGGTGAGACTGATCGAAGGGCAGGGTAGCGAGGTTCGCTGCAGCCGTGGTGTGGCGCAAATCACGGTCAAAAAAGGTGCAGACGGCATCGCCAGGGCCTCGGGTGTGCGCCTCGAGAACGGCGAAGCGCTAAGCGCCGACGTGGTCGTCTCGAACGCCGACTCGGCTTGGACTTACAAGCACCTCGTGCCCGCCGAGCACCGCCACCGCTGGACCGATGCGCGCATCGAGAAGGCAAGGTATTCGATGAGCCTGTTCGTCTGGTACTTCGGCACCAGACGGAAGTACCCCGACGTCGCGCACCACACGATCGCCCTCGGCCCGCGCTACCGCGAGTTGTTGACCGACATCTTCGACCGCAAGCTGCTCGCCGCCGATTTCAGCCTCTACCTGCACCGCCCGACCGCCACCGACCCGTCGCTCGCGCCGGCCGGATGCGATGCGTTCTACGTGCTCTCGCCGGTGCCTCATTTGCAGAGCGGCACCGATTGGGCCGCGCATGCCGAGCCGTATCGCTTGGCCATCCAGAAACGTTTGCAGGAAACGCTGCTGCCCGGCCTCGCCGACGAGATCGTCACTTCGCGCCTGCTCACACCGCAAGATTTTCAAGACCGGCTCTCGTCGTTCCGCGGCGCCGCGTTTTCTTTGGAACCCGTGCTCACGCAGAGCGCCTGGTTTCGCCCGCACAACCGCAGCGAGGAGCTCGATCGGTTGTATCTCGTCGGCGCGGGCACGCATCCCGGTGCCGGCCTGCCCGGTGTGCTTTCTTCAGCCCGTGTACTCGACTCGGTAGTGCCCCATGCAGACTCGATCAAAGCAACTCACTCAACCCCTTTCGACGGTGTTCGGGTCGCGCCCGCCTGAGCTGCCCGCGCAAGCGCGTGCCGATCTGGCCGCTTGCCGCACTGCGCTGCGCAACGGTTCCAAGACCTTTCTCGCCGCGTCGTTCCTGCTGCCGCGCAGCGTGCATGAGCCGGCCTCGGCGCTGTATGCGTTTTGCCGGCTGGCCGACGATGCGGTCGACGCGACCGATGAGCCCGGCAGCAGCCGCGCCGATGCCGTCGAGCGATTGCGCGAACGGCTGCGCCTCGCCTACGCCGGCACGCCGCAAGACGACCCGGCCGACCGCGCGCTCGCGGTCGTGGTCGCGCGTTACCCCATCCCTGCTGCGCTGTTCGACGCGCTGCTCGAAGGCTTCGAGTGGGACCTGCAAGGCCGCCGCTACGACACCATCGAGTCACTGCACGACTACGCCGCGCGCGTGGCCGGCGCGGTCGGCGCGATGATGGCGTTGCTGATGGGTGTGAGCTCGGCCGAAGGCCTGGCGCGGGCCTGCGATCTGGGCGTGGCGATGCAGCTTTCGAACATCGCGCGCGACGTGGGCGAAGACGCGCGCATGGGGCGCTTGTACCTGCCGCGCGAATGGATGGTCGAAGCCGGGCTCGACCCCGACGCGTGGCTCGCCCGACCCACGTTCAACCCGGCGCTCGCGAGCGTCGTGCGGCGCGTGCTCGATGCGGCCGAAGTGCTGTACCGGCGCGTCGACGCCGGCGTGGCACGGCTGCCGGTCGCGTGCCGGCCGGGCATCAACGCGGCGCGTTTCATGTACGCGGAGATCGGCCGCGAGGTCGCGCGCCGCGGGCTCGATTCGGTCACGGCGCGGGCGCACGTTTCGGCACCACGCAAGGCGTGGTTGCTGGTGTGCTCGGCGCTGCTGTTGGCGCCTTCGGCAGCAGCCCGAATGCTGCCGCCGCTGCGCGCGAATCGCTTTTTGGTCGATGCGGCGGTGGCGGCCTCGGTGGCAGTGTCGACACGGGTCGAGCCGCCGGCACGCCGCGGTGTCGGCGAGCGCGTGCTCTGGACGGTCGAGCTGTTCGCGCGACTGGAGCAGCGCGATCGCCTGCGTGCCTCCGGGCAATCGATCAGCGCCGATCTCGCGTCATGAGCTCCGGCATGATCATCGGGCTGGAGATGGTGCTGGTGCTCGGCGTCGTGCTCGGGCTCGCGGTGTGGGAACTGGTGCGGCTGCGACGTGATCGCGTCGAGAATCGCAAGGCTGCGCCGCCGCCGCGCGCGGCGGTCGACGAAACGTCCCGCGCCGCGGAAGACACGCCGCTGAGCCCGCCCTGATGCTCCACGTTCAACCGGGCTGAGAGCTCGACGCCACGTGTGTCGAGTCAGGTTGCACCTGCGTATCGGCTCAGTGCCCTTTCTCGGGCTGGCATCGGGCACTCCACTGCGCGTGCCCGAGGTAGTGGAAGACCTTGCGAAGGGCCTCGATGCGCTCTTCGCAGGGCGCCCGGCTGGCAACAGTTCGTGGTTCAAAACCGTCTGGCCGTGCAACGACCAGTAGAGAACGGGCACGGGTTTTATGGCCGCTCCGGTGAGTCGAGTCCCTCGCCGGCATTGGGAGTGCGCTGGTTCCAGTCTGTTTGCCAGCGAACACACCCCACTTCACTTCACTCCTGCAGGCCATCCGACGGCAGATCGACCGCTCGGTCTCGCATCGCGAGCGCCGGCATCTCGCACCGGGCCGGTCAGCCCGTGCTCAGAGCCATCGCCACAGGCTCTTCGCCCAACCGGGGACGCGGATCGATGGATGCGGACGATAGGTCTGGCGGTAGAAGCTGGGCATGAGGACGCTCCGAATACTGTTGTTATACCCAGTATATGAGCGCTGCAGCGATCTGTCGAGCCGGCAACGACGCAACGTGCACCGAGCGTCAGCCGCCTGCGCGCGGCATCCGGAACGGCAGCATCGCCTGCACCCACGCGCTGTCGAAGCGGGCGAGCGACAGGCTCTCATGCATCGCGGTGACGCGCTCGCCGCGCCATTGCGCCTCGACCAGCGAGCGCGCGTAGAAGGGTGCGTCGGTCAGTGTCTGCAGCACGCGCAGCTTTGTTCCGTCGTCGGTGCGCCCGCCGCGGTCGATGCGCCACAACGAGGGTGGCAGTGGCGCCGCGGGAGGCGGCTCAATGTCGCTGACCGCACCGGTGCGCGCATAGAAGTGCAGCCCGAGTCGCAACAACTCGGCGCCGATGCGGTCGGCGTCGTAGAACACGACGCTGTCACCACAGGCGAGCTCCGCGCGCGACCAATCCCAGCGGCGAAACGCGCTCTCGAGCGGCGCCTCGCCGTGGTTCGCATCGAGATAACCCGGCCCCGACCAACGCAGCGCGCCGAGGTTCACGTCGACCCGTGCGGCCGGTGCGATCGGGCACCAGTGATGGCCGTGCGCCAGTGCGATCGGGTGATCGAAGCGCCGCGGCGCGTGCAGCGTGACCGTGCCGCGGATGCGCGCGGGCCAGGGCACGGCGATCTCGTCGAGTTCGATGTGCAACGCGTTGCCCGCCCAATGCAGCGCGCTCGGGCCGATTTGCAGGTTGTGCGCGTCGCGCTGCACTTGGCCGTGCCCGCGCTCGGTCATGGCCCAGCGCTGCCCGCCGCGGGCGCCACCCGCGCCGCGGTTGTACAGCGCGACGTTGACGGCGCAGTGATTCAGCGGGTCGGCGCCAGCGCTGCCCGCGCGGCGGCGCGCCCGGGCGTAGTAGGGCGAGAACACGCTGCCGATGAAGGCGATGACGGTGATGCCGTGCCGGCCGTCGTCGCTCAGCGCGTCGAGGTACCACCAGGCGTAGCCGCCGGGGGCGACGGGGATGTCGAAGGCCGGCGCGAGGCCCGTGCCGAAGCCCGGTCCGCCAGCACGCTCGCCGCTGCCTGCCGGCCCGAGAGCGCTGCCATCGGCACGCCCGGCCCCGGGTGCACCGAGCCCCCCGCGAGGTACAGGCCCGGCAGCTTGCTGCGCGCTCCAGGCCGGCTGAACGAGGCCGCCCAGCCGTGCGAGGCTCGGCCGTACAGCGCGCCGCCTGTCGCCGGGAACAGTCGCGCGAAATCCTGCGGCGTCGTCATCAGCGTGTGGTCGGGATTGCGCTGCACCTGCAGACCGCAACGTTGCATCAGCTGGAAGGTCTGTGCTTCGCATCGTGCCAACTCCTCGGGGGTGAACGGGCGGGTGTCGCCGGTTGCAGGCGCGTTGACGATCAGCAGCAGGCGCTCGGCAGCGGCATCGTGCACTTTGTCGTCGCGGCAGTCGTCATCCTCGGCGCGGTCTTGCGCGCAAACGTAGACGGTGGGTGAAGTGGGCAGCTTGCCACGCTCGAAGATGTCGTCGAACTCGGTGGCCGAATCATTCGAGAAGAAAACCGTGTGGCGTGACAGAGGGAAGCCGCTCGTGGGCGCTAGCAGGTTCCAGGTCAACGCCGAGAGCGACCGCTGTGCGGGCGCGACCGGCGCGGCCGCTCCGTGCACCATGGAGCCGAGGTGGCCGGTGGCGAGGGCGGCCACGTCGCCATTGAAGACAACCGCGTCGGCCTGCAGCGTCTCGCCGCCGGCCAGTTGCACGCCGCAGGCGCGGCCGTCGCGGCAAAGTATTTCGTCGACCGGCGCATCGAAGCGCAGCGTGGCGCCGCGCTGCCGCGCGAGACTTGCCAGCGTTTGCGCGACGCGATGCATGCCGCCGTCGACAAGCCACACGCCGTCTTGCTCGACATGCGCGACCAGCATCAGCGTGGCCGGCGAAAGATGCGGCGACGAACCGCAGTAAGTGGCGTAGCGGCCGAACAGCTGGCGCAGTCGCGGGTCGGCGAAGTAGCGGCCGAGCTCCGACCACATCGTCGCGAACGGCGAGATGCGCATCAGCTCGGGCAGGCCGCGCAGGCCGACACGGCTGGCGAGCGACACCGGATTCGGCCGCGAGCCGCGCAAGAAAGGCGTTTCGAGCGTGCGATAGATACGGCGTGCGCGATCGCAAAAATCGAGGTAGCCGCGGCATGCGGCGGCACCGGCGAAGGCACCGATCGCATCGGCCGATCGCGCGACATCGGCGAACAGGTCGAGGCGTAGCGGGTCGCCGCGAATTTCATGGCCCCACCCATGGCGCGCGAGCACGCTCACCGGCTGCAGGCACAGGTGATCGGCCAGACGCAGGCCGATCGAATCGAACAGTTCCTCAAATACCCAGCGCATTGTGAACACGGTCGGGCCGGCGTCCATCGCCGCACCGCCGAGCGTGACCTCGCGCATCTTGCCGCCGGGCTGCGATGCCTGCTCGAGCACCAACACTTCGACGCCCTGCGCCGCCAGCTCGAGCGCGCTCACCAATCCGCCGATGCCGGCCCCGATGACGATGACGCGCTTGTCGCTCATCGCCTCGGTCCCGCGAATGTGCCAAGTGTGTCAAGTTGACGTGTCAAGTACATGTGTCTATGCTACGTGACAGTCGGTTGCGGCAACAGCGTGACGCGCCACAGTTAAACCCTCCCTCAGCTGCCACGCCGGCAACGGCGGCCCCTCATGAAGACCATGACGCGCATCGAACAAGCCTTGGCCACCGCCATCGCCTCCGCCGAATCGACGGAGTGCCCACCCAAACTCGCCGGCGCGATCCGGCATGCGGTGTTCCCCGGCGGTGCGCGCATTCGGCCGCAGCTGTGCTTGGCGGTGGCGCAGGCGTGCGGCGACGACGACCCGGCGCTCTCGGAGGCGGCCGCCTCGGCGATCGAGCTGCTGCACTGCGCGTCGCTGGTCCACGACGACCTGCCGTGCTTCGACGATTCGCCGCTGCGCCGCGGCCGTGCCTCGGTTCACTACGCGTATGGTGAGAGCTTGGCGGTGCTCGCTGGCGACGCGTTGATCGTGCTGGCCTTTCAGACCCTTTCGGCCAACGCCGCGCGCTCGCCGCAGCGGCTCGCGCCGTTGATCGCGACCATCGCCAGTGGCGTCGGTATGCCGTGCGGCATCGTCGCCGGGCAGGCCTGGGAGTGCGAGCCGCGCGTCTCGCTGGCCGACTACCAGCGTGCCAAAACCGGCGCGCTTTTCGCCGCTGCCACGATGGCCGGCGCGCAGGCCGCAGGCCGCCCCGCCGCGCCGTGGCGTGCGCTCGGTGAATGGCTCGGTGAGGCCTACCAGGCCGCAGACGACATCCGCGATGTCGCCGGTGACCCCCGCGTGATGGGCAAACCGATCGGTCGCGATGTGGCGCTGCTGCGCCCGAGCACCGCCAGCGAGCTCGGGCTCGACGGCGCGATCGCGCGCTTCGACCAGCTCGTCGGTTGCGCCATCGCGGCCGTGCCCGAGTGCCGCGGCGCCGAGCAGTTGCGCGCGCTGGTGCGGCTCGAAGCCGAGCGCCTCGTGCCGAAGACGATGTCGGACGATCTGGTGCGGGTCACCGTTTAGTCGCTGCCGCTTTGCGCCTGAATCAGACACGCGTTGGCACGCTGCTCGGGCACGCCCAAAGAACCCTCGGCCCTTGGTTCGACCGCCTGCTCGGCTGGCGTGATCGGCTGCTCGCCAGCCCGGTGTTTCAGCGCCGCGCCGCGGCCTTCGCGCTGACGCGACCCATTGCGCGCCGGCATGCGCGCGAGTTGTTCGATCTGGTCGCCGGCTTCGTCTACTCGCAGGTGCTGCTGGCCTGCGTGCAACTCCGCTTGTTCGAGGTATTGGCCGAAGGGCCGCAGTCGGCAGAGCGCCTCGCGGTGCGACTCGCGCTGCCGCTCGATGCGGCGCAGCGCCTGCTCGAAGCCGCTGTTTCGCTGCGCCTCGTCGAACATCGCAGCGAGGGCCGCTACGGCCTGGGCGAGCTCGGCGCGCCGATGGTCGGCAACGCCGCGGTCGCGGCGATGGTGCAGCACCACGCGGCGCTCTACGCCGATCTGGCCGACCCGGTCGCGCTGTTGCGCGCCACGAAAGACGAGCGCCGCGACAACGCGTTGGCACGCTATTGGTCGTACGACGACGCGCAAGCGCCGGGCCCGGCATCGGCCGAGCGCGTCGGCACTTATTCGGCGCTTATGGCCGCCTCGCAGCCGCTGGTCGCCTACGAAATCCTCGATGCGTATGCGCTCGGACACCATCGCTGCCTGCTCGACGTGGGCGGTGGCGACGGCTGCTTTCTCGCGACCGTCGCGCAGCGCGCACCGTCGCTTCGCCTGATGCTGTTTGACCTGCCGGCCGTGGCTGCGTGCGCCGATGCGCGCTTCGCGGCCGCCGGCCTCGGCGCACGCACGAGCGTGCACGGCGGCAGCTTTTTCAGCGATGCCTTGCCGACCGGTGCCGACATCGCTTCGCTGGTGCGCGTGATCCACGACCACGACGACGCGAGCGCTTTGCTGATCCTGCGCGCCGTGCACGCCGTGCTACCGCCCGGTGGCACGTTGCTGCTCGCCGAACCGATGGCCGGCACGCCTGGCGCCGAGGCGATGGGCGACGCCTACTTCGGCTTCTACCTGTTCGCGATTGGCCGTGGCCGGCCGCGTCGTGTCGACGAGCTCACGTCGATGCTCGAGGCCGCTGGTTTCGATGC
>JANLUW010000255.1:0-10487 GCA_031363645.1 Rhizobacter sp.
GCAGAGCATGCCGTGCGCCACTTCGCCGATCAGTTCCAGGTTTTCGCCGGGCTCAATGAACCGCAAGACCTGCTCTGGCGATCTGGCACATCGCAGGATGTGTTGGCGCAGGCGGCGCTGGTGCTGGGCCGGGCCAAGGCCGAAACTTATTCCCAGGCTGGGGCCGCGCTGCGCAAGGCCTTGGATGCGCAAGACTACGAGCAAGCATGGCGCTCGCTGTTCACCCTTACCGACAGCCCGCGCAAATTCAACGACAAGATCGTAGGCATCGCGCAGGTACGCGAGAGCCAGGACCTGATGCAGGCGGTGCAAGAGGCGCGTCGCCAGCACGATGCCTGGATCTACCACCAGCACATGACTCGATTGGCGCGCATCGCCGTGGCCGAGTTCAACACCCTCAAGCGCGAGCGCGGCTGGGTGGACATGCCAGACTTGGAGCGCGCCGCCTTGCACCTGCTTGGCGACCCCGTGCTAAGCGGCTGGATTCAGGAGCGCCTGGACGCGGGCCTGCGCCATCTACTGATCGACGAGTTTCAGGACACCAGCCCGCTGCAATGGCACGCGCTGCACGCCTGGCTCTCGGCCTATGCCGGTGCCGGTGGCGGTGCGAGCGGGCAGCGGCCGCCAGGCCTCTTCATCGTCGGCGATCCGAAGCAGAGCATCTACCGTTTTCGGCGCGCCGAACCGCGCGTGTTCGAGGCTGCGCAGGGCTTCGTCGTCGAGGCCCTCGGCGGCTCAAGGCTCGCGTGCGACCACACGCGCCGCAATGCGCCCGAGGTGCTCGCAGCCGTCAACGCGGTGTTCGGCCCGGCGCAGCATGCTGGCGAGTTCAGCGGCTTTCGCACCCACACGACCGAACTCACGGCCGACGCGTCGAGCGGCGCGCAAGCCGGCGTTTTCATGCTGCCTCGCGTGCCGCGCCCGCCGCGGGCGGAGCGAGGCACAGCAGACGCAGAGCCACCGCTCTGGCGCGACAGCCTGACGACGCCGCGCCACGAACCCGAAGAGGTGCTGCGCGAGCAGGAGGCGCATCGCGTCGCGCAGGCGATCCATGCACTGGTGACTGTCGGCGGCGTGGCGCCGGCCGACGTTTTCGTGCTCAGCCGCAAGCGGCAGTCGCTGCGCTTGGTGGCGCAGGCGCTGCGGCACGTGCACGTCGCGTATGCCGCGGTCGAAGATGCGGCGCTGATGGACGCGCCCGAAGCGCGCGATCTGGTCGCGCTGCTCGACGCGCTTGTCTCGCCACGGCATCGGTTGTCACTCGCGCAGGCGCTGCGCAGCCCGCTGTTCGGCGCGAGCGACGACGACTTGATCGCGCTGGCCGAGCGCGCAGGCCGGGGCAACCCCATTCGCAACCTCGCCAGCGACTGGTGGGGCGCGCTGGTGCGGCCCGATGTCGAAGGTGAGCCGCCGCTGAGCCATGCGCTGCAACGCGCTCGCGAGTTGCTGCCGTGCTGGCGCGCCGCATCGCTGGCGTTGCCGCCGCACGATCTGCTCGACCGCATCGTGTTCGAGGGCGCGCTGCGCGAGCGCGTCGCTGCGACCGTGCCGCCGGTGCAGCGCGCCGCTGCACTCGACACGATCGACGCGGTGCTGGCGCAGGCGCTGACGCTCGACGGCGCGCGCTACGCCACGCCGTACAACTTCGTGCGTGCGCTCAAACGGCGCAGCGTGAAGGCTGCCGCGCCGTCGCATGCCGATGCGGTGCAACTGCTGACCGTGCACGGCGCCAAAGGCCTCGAAGCCAAAGCCGTGTTCGTGATGGACGCCGACCCCGAACCCAAGACCACCGAAACGGCCACGCTGCTGATCGATTGGCCGGTCGAGTCCGAGCAGCCGCTGCGCTGCGCCTTCGTCTACTCCGAGGCCGCGTGCCCGCCGTCGCTGGCGCCGCTGCTCGATGCCGAACGCGCGGCGCGCCAGCGAGAAGAGCTGAACGCGCTCTACGTCGCGATGTCGCGCGCGAAGCAGCGGCTGGTCTTTAGCGCGACCGAGCCGTCGCGGCGCGCGCCGGGTGCCTCGTGGTGGGATCGGATCGGATCGAGCCACTCGCGGCAGCAGCGCCCTTTGCGGGCGCAGACGCATCCGATGCTGCGCCAGCGACGCCGCCACCGGCGGTGCTGAAGGTGCTGAAGCTCGCTGATCGGCCCGGATTGGGATCGTTGCAAGCCGCGATCTCGCGCAGCCCCGACACCGCTGCCACGCGCCTCGGCAAGGCCGTCCACCGCGTGCTCGAGTGGAGCGCTGCGGCCTCGTCGACAAGCGCGCTCGCCGATCTCGCGCAGGCCGCGGCGATCGAATTCGGTGCGCCTGCCGCGACCGTCGCTAAGCTCGCGCAGACGATCCTGCGCGGCCCCGACTGCGCGCGATTTTTCAACGGCTCACAGCTGCGCTGGTCGGGTAACGAGGTGCCGGTCAGCGACGGCGGCGAGCTTCTGCGCATCGATCGGCTGGTGCGGCTCGACGACGCGGGCACGCCGGTCTGGTGGGTGCTCGACTACAAGCTGCAGCACGCCCCGCAGCAACTTGCCGCCTACCGCGACCAGCTGCTGCACTACCGCGACGCCGTGCGCCGCGCGCAGCCGGGCGAAGCCGTGCGCTGCGCATTCATCACCGGCGCTGGCGCCGTCGTCGAGATCGACTGATCCGCGCCGGCCATCGCGCCATCTGACGGGTGATGCGCCCGTTGATCGGCTCACCGAATCGCAGCTCGGCCGGGTTCAATCGGGTAACTTCTTTCACGCTCCCGATGGCTTCCAGCGCCTTGCCTTCCAATCCCACCCAGGCCCACGCGCCGACCCACGCCAACCCGACCCGCGCGTTCGGCCGCTTCGAGTTGCGCCGGCTGCTGGGCAAGAGCACCGGCGCGATGGTCTGGCTCGCCTTCGATCCCCGCAGCGCCGCCGAAGTGATGCTGACCCTGCCGCGCGTGCAGCCGCCCGATGCGCCGGCGCTCGACCACTGGCTGCGCGAGGTGCGCCTTGCCGCGCGCCTGAACCACCCGAACCTCGCGCAGGCGGCCGAGGTCGGTGTGCAAGACCATTGGCCTTTCGTCGCGGTCGAGCGCGGGCAGTGCTTGACCTTGAAGGAATGGCTCGCCACACACCCGAATCCGAAACCGGCGGAGGTCGTCGCCTGGGTCTGCGACTTGCTGCAGGGCCTGGCGTTCGCACACGAAGCCGGCATCGCGCACCTCGACCCGCAGCTTCACAGCCTGCTGATCAACGAGCGCGGCGGCGTCAGCCTGATGGCACTCGCGACGGCGGGCGAGGCAGCCGGGCTCGCGCAGGAGGCGGCTCGCGCCAAGTCGAACGAGCGCGCGATGGCAATGGACCCGGGCGAATTGCGCGCGCGCCGCGTCGCCGCAGCCCGCGATCTTCTGGCCTGCGGTGTCTTGCTGCAGCACCTGCTCACCGGCCAGCCGGCGCTCGAGCAGCCCGACACAGCGCTGGTGCTGGCCCGCATGGCACCGCTCGGGCGCGAACTCGTGCGCCTGCCGTGGATCACGCCGCTGCCGATCCCGGAAGCGCTGCGCGCGATCGCGAACCGCTGCACCTCGGGGCAGGAACGGTTGCGCTACCAGAGCACGCGCACCTTGCTCGGCGCACTTACCGGCTGGCTCGAAGCACAGTCCGAAGACGGCGGCGGGCCGATCGCGCTGCTGCTCGACCGGCTTCGCACGGTCGGCCACCTGCCGGCGCTGCCCGGCCTGGCCGCGCGCGTCGCGAAAGTTACGAGCCTGGAAAGCCAGCGCACCGACGAGATCGCCGACCAGGTGCTGGTCGACATGGCGCTCAGCTTCGAGCTGCTGCGCACGCTGAATTCAGCGCAAGTGCAGGGCACCCAGATCCAGGGCAACGGACCGGTGCTGACGCTGCGCCGCATCATCTCTTTGATCGGCGTCAACGGCGTGCGGCTCGCGGCCAACACGCTGCGCGCGTGGCCGGGGCCGCTCTCGGCGCCGCAGGCCGCCGCGATGCTGATCACGCTCGATCGCGTGCGGCTGGCCGGCCACACGGCTCAGGCGCTGCGCCCGGCAGGCTACGACGCGCAGGTCGTATACCTGATCGCGGTGCTGCAAAACCTCGGCCGGCTGATGTTGGGCTATCACTTCGCCGATGAAGCCGAGCAGATCGAACAACTGATGAAGCCGAGCCCTCGCGAGGCCGGCGTGGCCGACCAACCGGGCCTGAGCGAAGAAGCCGCGGCCTACGCGGTGCTCGGCATCGACATCGAGTCGCTCGCCGCCGCCGTCGCGCGCCAATGGGGCCTCGGCGACGACGTGATGCACATGGCGCGCCGCCTGCCGCCCGGGGCCCCCGTGCGCAAACCCGATTCCGACGCCGAGATGCTGCGCCTGACCGCGAGTGCCGCGAACGATGCAGTCGATGCGGTCGGCCTGCACACCGGCCCGCGAACCGTGACGGCGATCGGCCATGTCGCACAACGCTACGGACGTGCGCTGATGATCAGCGCGCGCGACATCACCGATGCGCTCGAGGCCGCGCGCGACGTGCTGCGCAAGGGCACGGCGAAGCCCGCGGCACGGCGTGGCGATGCGCCGCAAGAGACGACGCAAGAGACGGCAACCCCAGCCGAGCAGCCGACCGCGGCGGCCGAATGATCGTCGGTCGCTTCGAGTTGCAGCGCGTGCTCGGCGAGGGCGCGCAGGCGAGTGTCTGGCTGGGTTTCGACAAGCGGCTGGAGCGCGAAGTCGCCGTCAAGCTGATGCGCGCCGATGCCGCGGCCGACCCCGTCGCGGCGGGCGAGTGGTTGCGCGAGGCGCGCAGCGTGAGCCGCCTGACCCACCCGAACATCGTGCCCGTGTTCGAAGCCGACATGCACGGCTCGCAGCCCTACCTCGTGTTTGAGTACGTGCCAGGCCCGACGCTCACCCTCCACCTCAAATCGCGCGGCGCGCTGCCGGCGGTCGAAGCATGCGGAATGATGCTCGGTGTGCTCGATGCACTGCACGCTGCGCACAGCGCCGGCATCGTGCACCGCGACCTGAAGCCGTCGAACATCTTGGTCGACGTTGCAGGGCGTGCGCGGGTGATGGACTTCGGCATCGCCGCGCGAATCGATGACCCCGGCAACCACGACCAAGTGGTCGGCACGCCCGGCTACATGTCGCCCGAGGCCACGCAAGGCGGCTTGCCGACCGCAGCGATGGATGTGTTCTCGGCCGGCGTCGTGCTGGTCGAGATGCTGAGCGGCCACAAGCTCGTCAATGAACGCGACCCGTTTCGCGCGATGCACCGCATCGCGAACGAAGACCTCGCGCTGCCGGAGAACCTGTCGTTGGAGGTCGACGATGCATTGCGTGCCGTGCTGCGCCGTGCGCTTGAGCGTGACCCCGCGCGGCGCTGGCCGAATGCCGCGGCGTTGCGCGACGCGCTGCGTGGGTGGCTCACGCCGGCCGCGGTCTCGGTCGACGCGACCGCGCCGTCGGCGGGCCACAACGGCACGCTCGATTTCTTGCTGCGCCGCATGCGCCACAAGAGCGACTTTCCGGCGCTCTCGGATTCGGTCGAACGCATCCAGCGGGTCGCGAACTCCGAGAACGAAAGTTTGGCGAGCCTCTCGAGCGAAATTCTGAAAGACGTGGCGCTGACCAACAAGCTGCTGCGCATGGTCAACACCGCGCACTTCTCGAATGCCGGCGGCAACATCAGCACGGTCTCGCGCGCCGTCGCGCTGGTCGGGTTCGCCGGTATCCGCAACATGGCGATGAGCTTGGTGCTGCTCGAACACATGCACGACAAGGCGCATGCGAACCAGCTCAAGGAAGAGTTCTTGCGCTCGCTGATGGCCGGCATGCTCGCGAGCGAGTTGGGCGCAGGGGCGCGCGCCAGCGAAGAAGCCTTCATCGGCGCGATGTTTCAGAACCTGGGCCGGCTGCTGACCGAGTACTACTTTCCCGAAGAAGCGCGGCAGGTGCGCGGCATCGTCGCCGGCAGTTTGTCGGGCGGTGCGGCCGCGCAGATCCCGACGACAGAAGACGCGGCCTCGATCAGCGTGCTCGGTCTGAGCTTCGAGGCGCTCGGCGTGGGCGTGGCAAAGATTTGGGGCTTGCCGCCGGCGCTGCAGGGCTGCATGCGCAAGCCGGTCGGTGAGTCGCCGGCACGCGAGCCGGCCGATGCGGTCGAGAAGCTGCGCTGGCTTACGTTGGCCGCCAACCAGATCACCGACACCTTGCTCGCCAGCGATCCTGCACATGCGAAAGCGCGCGTGGCCGCGGTGGCCAAGCGGCACGCCCGTGCACTCGGCATGAGCGTGGCCGAGATCGAGACCGCCGCCGAGGCGGCGCAGCAAAAACTGGTGCAGATGGCGCAGGCGATGAACCTGCAGGTGTCGGCGCAGTCGCCAGCACGTCGCCTGTTCTCGACGCCCGCCGCACGCGACGTCCAGCCAACGGTCACCGAGCACGATTCGCTCGTCCCGCACTCGCTGCAGGCCACGGTCACGCTGCAGATGCAGGCGCCGCGCACGGCGTTGGAAAACGCCTGCGAGGTGCTCGCCGCAGGCATTCAAGACATCACCAACACGATGGTCGAGAACTTTAAGCTCAACGATGTGTTGCGCATGATCTTGGAGACCATGTACCGCGCGCTTGGCTTTCGCCGAGTCGTCTTTTGTTTGCGCGACGCGAAGACCAACACCCTGACCGGCCGCTTCGGTTTGGGCGATGGTGCAGAAGCTGTTGCCGCGAGCTTCAAGGTGCCGCTCAACGCCGGCTCCGACTTGTTCACCGCCGTCTGTCTCAAGGGTGCCGACACGCTGATCACGGATGCGACCGTCGCGCACATCGGCGCGCGCCTGCCGGCCTGGTACCGCGCCAGCGTCAACGCGCCGGCCTTTTTGCTGTTGCCAATGCAGATAAAAGGCGCGCCGTTCGCGCTAATTTACGCTGACAAAGCGCAGCCGGGCGGCATCGAACTCGGTGAGAAGGAACTGTCGCTGCTGCGCACCTTACGCAACCAGGCGGTGATGGCGTTCAAACAGGTGTCTTGAGCGCAGCTCCGGGTTCGACCGACCTTCATTTGCGGGAGTGCCCGCCTAGCCTGCGCGGCGTAAATTCCTGATGCATTCGACGCCCGATCGCAACATCTGAAACGCACAAGGAGGCGCCCCATGCTCAGCGCAGTTCTCGTATTGGTCGGCGCACTCGCGGCCTGGCTGCTGGTCGACCACATGCTGTCGCGGCGCGAAGAGCGCCTGCGGCGAGGGCGTGCGGCATGGTCAGACCTCGGCGCGAATCGCGTCTTTCACTCCACCGGCTGGGAAGAAACCATTCCGCCGCTGGAGGTGATCGAGGCACCGCTTGCAGCAATTCGCAGGCGGGCAGAAAGCAGCGCGAAAAGCCGGGCGGCGGCTTGATCTGGATGAGGTTGACGAGCCTGATCTCGGCACTGGTCACAACGGTTGGGGCTGCTTCGTTCCCGATCTGACCCGGTTGGCCACGCTTCCATGCGAGGAGGCCCGTCGCTTCGTATTCTAGGGCACCTCACCACGCGTGCGCATTGGGTGCCAACAACCTTACAACTGGCTCTCGGGCACAAAGAACGACAGCGTAAAAGCGCGCATGCGTTGCCACAACGTGGTGTCGGGGTCGACATCGAGTTCTTCCGGGCTGTCGGCGTCGACCGCGACCCAGCGCACGCCGACGCCGTTCGGCCGCAATTTGACCTGATAAACACCCGCGAACGCGTCGATCTTGAATGCCGCGAGCACCATCTCGGCGAGCCTCTGGCTCTCGATGCGCACGCCGATTTCGGTGTTGATGCCGGCCGATCGGGGGTCGAGGTCCATCGAGCCGACCAGCACGCTCTTGCGATCGAGAAAACCGATCTTCGCGTGCAGCCGACCGGTCGAGGTGCCGAGCAGGCCCTTGAGCGTGCGGTTGAGCTTGAGTCGGTTCGAGCCGAGTTCGTACAGGTCGACGCGGCTCGTCGCTGACCGCGAGCGAGTTGGTGACAACGCCGACCTTCACGCCATCGGCACGCAGCTTCTCGATGCGCGCCAGCGCCTCGGCATACGGAATGAAATACGGCGAGAACAGCAGCGCCTCGGAGCGGGTGTCGCTGAACTGCAGCAGGAAGCGATGAGCCAGCGTGTCGGAGGTCGATATGCTGTTGTTCGCGGGGTCGATCTTGCGCGGCGAGTCGGCGAACGTGAAGCTCGGCGCGGCGATGAACTGCAGCGTGTGCCGCGCCAGGCCGGTGCTGAACGCGGGCGCACCGAAGTAGTCGGGCGCCATCGGCACGTCAGGCCTGGGGTCGGCGCGGGTCACGTCGTCGAAGACCGCGCGGTCGACCTCGGGCGTGGCCGGCCCGCCACCGGCCGCGAGCGCGATCGCCTGGACGGGATAGACCGCGGTGCTGTTCCAGTACAGGTCGAACCAGGCGTTCAACTCGGGCACGGCGCTGCCGGTGAGCATCACGTCGAAGTGGATGAAGTTGTTCTGCGAGCCGCGCAAGAAGTATTCGTCGGTGAGGTTGCGGCCGCCGACGATCGCCAGCGCGCCGTCAGCGATGAACAGCTTGTTGTGCATGCGGTGGTTCAGCCGCTTGAAGTCGAGCGCGAGCGCGAGCGGGCGGCGGGCCGACGAGCCGCGCTCGGTCACGAACGGGTTGAACAGGCGCACCTCGACGTTCGCCGTGGCCGCCAGGCCGAGCAGCAGGCGGTCGAGAGGTCGGCCGTGTACAGGTCGTCGACCAGCAACCGCACGCGCACGCCGCGGGTGGCGGCATCGCGCAGCGCACGCAGCAGCGGGCGGCCGGTGGAGTCGTCTGCGATCAGGTAGTACTGCAGGTCGAGCGAGGTGCGCGCGGTCTCGATCATCGCCAGCCGCGCATCGAGCGCGTAGCTGGCCTGCAGCAGCGGCCAGACGCCCGATTCGCCAGGCAGGATGTTGGCAGCGTGGGCGGCAGCCGCGAGCGGCGCATCGGGTGCAGCAACACGGGCGGTCGACGGCACGCGCTCGACCTTCGGGAGCACGCCGGCGCAGCCGGTCAACAGCGCGGCGAGCAAGACCGCGAGCAGCAACTGCCAGCGCGGTCGAATGAGCGGGACCATTTCAGCGCAGCTGCAGGTCGCCGTTGCCGAAGCGGATGTTCAGCGGCTCGATCAGCAACTCTTTCGGACCCGCCTCGACCTGCCCGGCGATGATGGCCTGGACCCCCTGCGCGCGTGCCACGTCGACCGTGCGCTGCGCGTCGGAGGCCGCCACGAAGATCGCGAAACCCGCGCCCATGTTGAACGTGCTGTAAGCCGCGCGGTCGTCTTGCTGCGCGTGCAGCTGGATGAACTGCAGCACCGGCGTCACAGCGGGCACGGTGTGAATGCGGTAGCGGTGTTCGGCCGGGTGGCGCAGCAGCTTGCGCCAGCCGTGGCCGGTGATGTTGGCGCAGTAGTGCGGCGTGATGCCGGCCTTGAAAAGCGCTTCGGTAACGGGTGAATACAGCAGCGTCGGCGCGAGCAATGCATCGCCATAGGTGAGCCCGGGTGACACCTCGGTCAGGTAGCCCTGCGGCAGCCGCTCGACCAGCTTGCGCGCCAGGCTCAGGCCGTTGGCGTGGATGCCGCTGGAGGCGAGCAGCACGATCGTGTCGCCAGGTGAGAGCTTGTCGCCGACCGAGAGTCGCGCTTTCGGGTTGATCAAGCCAGTGCAAGACGCGGCCAGGTCGATGCGGCCGGCTTCGACGATGCCGGCCAGCGCGGGCGTCTCGCCGCCGCCCCATGCGACCTGGCAGGCATCGCACGCGCGCTTCCAGCCGGCCACGAGCGCCTGCGAGCGTTGCGCGTCGGCAAACCACTCTGAGCCGCCCGCCGCCCAGTAGGCTTGCACGACCAGTGGCGTCGCGCCGACCGTGATCAGGTCGTTGATCGCCATCGCGATCGTGTCTTGCGCGATGCCGTCGTAGTAGCTCTTGCCGGTGAGCGCATGCATCTCGTCGGCCACGAGCGCCTTCGAGCCCAGGCATTCGACGATGCTGGCGATGTAGAACGGGCCAACGTCGACCACGTATGCAGATTCGCCGCGCGACGCGGCAACTTCGGTAAAACCGTGGGTGGCGAGGTGCACGGCGGTGGCCGCTGCCTCGCGCTGGGCGGTCACTTTGAGCGGGTCGATCAGGTCGTAATTGACGCCGGCCTGCTCGTAACTGAGGGTTGCTTTCGGTGCAGTCGGGTTCATCGCAAGGTGGCTGATGACGGAACTAGGATTATCGGCCCTCGTAGAATGAAGCCATGCCTTACGTCGTCCTCGCCCGCAAGTACCGGCCACCCAATTTCGATGCGCTGGTCGGACAGGAACACGTGGTGCAGGCGCTCGCGAATGCGCTGACCCAGCAGCGGCTGCACCACGCGTATCTATTCACAGGCACGCGTGGCGTCGGCAAGACGACGATCGCCCGCATCCTCGCAAAGTCGCTGAACTGCACGGGCCCCGACGGCACAGGCGGCATCACTGCGCACCCGTGCGG
>JANLUW010000285.1:0-2977 GCA_031363645.1 Rhizobacter sp.
TGCGGCAAGCGTCGCGTCTTTCGGGCAGCCGCGCCATGGTCAGCACGATCATGAGCGCCACCGGTGGCATCACCGGGCACATCAGCGACTTGTTGTCGCGCGCGGCCAAGGCGGCCATACGCTCGAAGAAGGAATGCATCACACCGGAGTTGCTGCAGTCTGTGATCGGCGCCCGCACTTTCGCATGAAGGCCGCTGCCCCTCGGCACACCGGCCTGCCCTTCGTTCCTCAGCAGCTTTCCGATGAGCTTCTGGGCTCCTGGCTGCTGCGGGTTGCGCAGCTCTACGGCCTTGGCTGGAAGACACTGTTGAGCCAGCTGGATGCGCACCAGGCCAGCGTCGCGCACCTGCCTCATTGGTTTGCCATCGACGGCAGCACCGTCAGCTTGGATGCCCTGGCCGCGGCGACCCGTCAGTCGCGAGTCGATCTCAAGGCGGGGGCACCGCATAGATGCCGTCCCCATTGGCCGCAGGAACTCGGGGCCTGCGTGACGTGCCTGGCGGCCGCGGCCGTGGCTGGGCAACCAATCGCATGGAACCGGAACTGGATGAGCCTACTGGCGACGATGTGCAACATCCGTGGCACTTGGCTTACACCGGTGGCGATGCGAGCGCCGGCAGGCATTCATCACGCCGGGGATCTTGACCGCCTGGTCGAGCAACTGGCGGTGGCGCAGCGGCCCGACGGCGAACCTGCGGCTGCCAGCGATGCCATGTGGTTGCAGGACCTGTGCACTCAGAGTACAGCCGTGGACGCGCCATGGGGACAGGCACGCCCGCATGACTTGATTCGGATCGTGAACGCGGTGGCTCACAAGGTGATCGAGACAGTAGGCGCAGGCTCTGGCGCACTTGGGCCGCCGGCCGATCGGCGACCGGGGTCCATCAAGGGCTTTGCATTCGAACTCGGCAACGCCGGGCGGGTTGGCGTGTCGCTGCCAACACAGCTTCGACAACGCCAGTGGGTCATGGCCAGGGTGGCCCACGTGTTGCGTTGGCCGTCCGAGGAACGGGCGCACTTCTCGTCTTGGTCAGCTGCATCGATCAAGCGGATGGCATCGACGCGCAACTGGTCCGACAGGGCGCTCGCATGGATTTTCCCCCCAGCGGCCGAGCTTGTCCGGCAGCAAGACTCCTTGCGACGGGAGTTCAGCATCTCACCCAGGTACTTCAAGGCATGCACGGCTCTGTTTGATCTGATCCGTTGACCCAATCAGCTGGTCTGGCTGCGATGCCCCTAACAGGTCGCCATTCGCAGACTATTCGTTCAGGGTCGCAGCTTATTCGTTCAAAATCGCAGTCATTTCGTTCTTCGACAGTTGCTCTTGGTCGTGCAGCGGAGCCTCTAAGAAAAACGGAAGCCCAGCCGCGCTGGCGAATATCCAGGATTGCCCCTCAATTGCGTCCGCCGCTTGGCGAGAAGGGTTTGTCTATGCGGGCGAGCCCGCAGTCGCATACCACCGGGAGTTTTTTGCACTGCAGGGCGCGAGCGGCGCATCGGGCCTTGCATCAATCGCAGCGGTCTGTCCCAACTCTAGGTCCGATGCTCCGACGATGTGGTCTCTTAGGGGTAGATCGCTGCGTTGCAGATCGCTAGACTGGATACGTAGGCTAAGAAACAGCGAACCGCCCGCCTGAATGTAGGCGCGGCGCCAACAATAACCAGTGCCAGGCTCCGGCCCGCTTCATCGTGGAGGCCTGATGACTCGCTTCACAGTTTTTTCGATAGCGGCGATGACCGCGCTTTGTTCCGCATGTGCAGTGGTTCCCGCGTACGGGCCGTGGGGCGCCCCCGAGCCGGTCACAGCGGTCAACAGTCCTGCCGCCGAGGGCTGTCCTATCGAGTCGCCGGACGGCCTCTCGCTGTACGTTGCCTCGAGCCGGAACGTTCCTGGCGCCAAGGGCAAGCAGGACATCTACCGCGCCCGCCGCGCCTCGATCGGAGCCCCTTGGGGTCCGCCGGAAAATCTGGGCGAACCCGTCAACACGCCCGAGTTCGATTACTGCCCCACGCCGGTGGCGAACGGCGTGTTGTACTTCGTCAGCTCGATGCCGTCAGCGACCGATTGCTACCCGGGTGACGCGCCGCCTCCCGCGCCGCCCGGAGGCCCGGCCGCCGGCGACATGCTGCGCACCCAGGAAGATCCGGTGCGCGGTTGGCTGCCGCCTGTGAACTTGGGCTGCTATCCGAACGGGCCGAACACTGCTGGCGCTGAATTCAGCCCGTCGCTGGTCCGTACCGCCGAAGGCACCTTTCTCTACTTCTCCAGCAACGGCTATCCGGACAGCCAAGGGCAGGACATCTACGTCAGCCGCGTGCTGGAGGATGGCACCGTGACGGCGGGAACCCGCGTGGCCGAGCTAAGCGGCCCGGCGGACGACCGCATGCCCAACGTGCGCCAAGACGGCCTCGAAATCGTTTTCAGCTCCAACCGCGCAGGAACCACGCCGTTCGATCAAGACATCTACGTTGCCACGCGGCCCAGCACCAGCGCGCCCTGGTCCGCACCGCAGCGCATCGACAACCCGTCGATCAACACGCCCGGGGCGGAGACGCGGGCGTCTTTATCCGGTGACGGCAAGCGGATGTATTTCGGCCGAAAGTTGAAGCTGGAGGATCCGGGCGACGTCTTCGTCACCACCCGCACGATGCGCTAGCACAGCAGTTGCGCCGATATCGGCACAGATCCGTCTCGAAATCCCAGCGCAGCCAGATACGGCGGATTTTGAATAGTGCGGCTACGGCAAGGGCGTGACCGGCTGCCAAGCCGCAAACCGGCCGTCCCCGTCGACGGTTGCCAGATGGGAGAAGGGTTCGTGCGGTACAGCCAAATGCGCGACCAGGGCACCCAAATGCGCGTCACTACGAACGCGAGGCTCTCACCCTCGCGTGCCTATTGGGCGCTGGCGAATGCGGCCGGCACTTCGTCATCGAGCAGCGCAGCAGAAGGGTTCTGTTGCGATAGTGCAGCCAGCAC
>JANLUW010000307.1:0-3976 GCA_031363645.1 Rhizobacter sp.
TCGTGGTTTATCCGCACATGATCGTGCCCTTGTTCTTAGGCCGCGAGAAATCCGTCCGCGCCCTGGACGTGGTGATGGCCGACGACAAGCAGATCCGGCTGTCCAGCCAGATCGACCCTTCGGTCGATGACCCGGCCTCGGACGGGATCTACCGGGTTGGCGTGCTGGCCAATGTGCTGCAACTGCTGAAGCTGCCCGATGGCACGGTGAAAGTGCTGGTCGAGGGCAAGGCGCTGGGGCGGATCACCGAATTCGTGCCGAACCCGTCGTATTTCGAGGCAAGGGCGGTGATGCTGACCGAACTGCCGGGCGACAAGGCTGCGGTCGATGCCATGCTGCGCTCGGTCAGTGTCGAATTTGAACGCTACGCCAAGATCAAGAAGAACATCCCGGAAGAGGCGCTGTCGGCGGTTGCCGAGGCGCGCGAGCCGGCGCGGCTGGCCGATCTGGTTGCCGGCGGCCGGGTTTTTGAGTCTGTGGCCCTGATCTAGACGAACTGCTTCAGTTCAAGCCCGCAAACGAATCTCCTCCGCGTTCGCGAACGGTCGGCTGAGTTCGATCCGGCGCCACTTGCGCTGCTCCCAGGTCTGCGGCCCCTGCACCGGCCAGCGCTCGATCAGTGGCGCGAGTTCGGCGCGCGGCACACGTGTGAAGACCGGGTGCGTGAGCCCGAGGAACCAGCGGCCACGGCGCAGCCGCAACGGCAGCGGTGCCCGTGCTTCGTTGACCCAATACACGCAAGCCTTGTCGGCCCAGAACGCTTGGCGCTCGAAGTTCACGCGGCCCGCGAAACCCGTGTCGGCCGGGAAGATCAGGCACGCGTCGCCGAGCTCGACCACCGCCTGCACCAGATCGCCCGGCGAATCGCCCGAGCCCCTGTGCACGAGTACCACGCGTTCGATCTCGGGGGCATGCAGCCGATCGACCTCGGCCTCGTTGCGGTAGACCACGATGTCTTGCCCTTGCCAGGCGGTGCGCCACGACGATTTCATCTCGAATCCTCCATCAAGTCGCCGACCGTAGCGCGCCTGCGCGCGTTTGCCTGTCAGCAGACGCATCAAGGTGAAAGCGGGTGTTCCGGCAGATTCGAAATGTCGACGGGTTCGATCGCATCGGCCGGTGCGAAGCCGAACACCTTGCCGTAGAAATACAGCTCTGCCTCGAACACCCGTTCGATCGTGCTCGCGCGCCTGAAGCCGTGCTGCTCGCCCTCGAACAACAGGTGCGCCACCGGCAAGCCTTTGGCAGCGACCGCATCGAACATCGACTGCGCCTGCGCCGGTGGAACGGCTTTGTCTTCGGCACCCTGGAACAAGATCATCGGGCTCGCCAAACGCGCGGTGTGGTGCACCGGCGAGCGCGCGGTGTAGACCGACTTGGCCTCGGGATACGGCCCGATCAGCCGATCGAGGTAGCGCGACTCGAACTTATGCGTGTCGGCGACGAGGGCTTCGAGGTCGCCGATGCCGTAATGGCTCGCGCCGGCCTTGAAGAAGTTGCGGAAGGTGAGTGCGCACAACGTGGTGTAGCCGCCCGCGCTGCTGCCACGAATTGCGACACGCGCGCCGTCGACGCTGCCGCGTGCGATCAGGTACCGCGCCGCGTTGACCGAATCGTCGACATCGACGACGCCCCATTGCCCATCGAGCCGCGCGCGGTAGGCGCGGCCGTAACCCGTGCTACCGCCGTAGTTCACGTCGACGACGGCGAAGCCGCGGCTGGTCCAGAACTGGTGCGACCACTTGAACGCGGCGTCGGTCGTGCCGGTCGGGCCGCCGTGGCTGACCACGAGCAGCGGCGGCAATGTGCCATCAGGGCCGCACGCGTCGCGGTTCGTCGGCGCGTAGAAAAAGGCATGCGCGTCGTGGCCGCCCTCGGTCGGGAAGGTGATGGCCTCGGCCGTCGACAGGAACGCCGCATCGACGCTGGCCGTACTCGAAGTGCGCAGCACCTCGTGCGTGAGCGTGCGCAGGTCGAGCCGCACGACCGCGCTGGCCTGCGTGGGCGTGGCGCCGACGAAGACCGCGAAGTCGGCGCCGACCCGCAACGAATCGATCGAGCAGAACGGCGTGTCGAGTATTTGGAAAGCGCCCGTGTCGGCATCTAGCGTCGCGAGGTGCGACACGCCGAGCTGGCTGAACGTGCAAACGATGCGGCCGCCCGCGTCGAAGCCGTAGCGGCTCATGCCGAACGCCCACTGCGGCTCGCCGAATTCGGCCGCCATCGCGTGCAGCGCCTGGACTGCAGGCAGCGCCGAGGAGTCATCGGCACGCAGCCGGTACAAGTTCCACCAGCCGCTGCGGTCACTGACGAAATGCAGCTCGCCGCGGGGTGACCACTGCGGCTGGAAGATCGATTCGGCCACGCCGCCGGCAATCAGCCGCGCCGCCGCCAGCGAGCCATTGGCGGCCACATCGGCGAGCCAGAGTTCGCAGCCGTCCCACGGCATGTTCGGGTGGTTCCAGGCGAGCCACGCGAGTTGGCGGCCATCGGGGCTGAGCGTGGGGCTGGCGACGAAATCTTGGCCTTGCGCGAGGACCTCGACAGCACCGCCGTCGAGCGAAATCGCCACCAGCGTGGCGACCGCATCGACATCGCCCTGTCGATGGTCTTCGCGCACTGCGATCAGGCGCTTGCGCGTGGGGTCGACCAGCGCGTCGGCGTAGCGCTGACCGGCGTCGTGCGTCAGTTGTTGCACCACGCCCGATGCGTCGACACGGTAGAACTGCTGGTCGTCGAAGTGGCTGAACACGGTGCTGCCATCCGGCAACAACACGAACGCGCCGCCGCCGTATTCATGCGCGCGGGTGCGCACGTTGAACGGCGCTGCGTTCACGTCGTTCAGCGTGCCATCGGCGCGGCGCCGCACCATCACGTTGCGACCGTTTTCCTGCGGTCGGCCTTCGCTCCAGACGATCTCGTCGCCGCGAAGTGCAAGCTGCCCGAGCCGGATGGTCGCGCCGGCGATCAGCCCGGCGGTGACGGGCGACGGCCAGCTGCCGAACGGTGCGGAGTTTTTCGTGGGTGCGGACATGTCGATTGCCTTCAGCGGTGCCGGCTGGCGCGCGGTCAGTTGCGCTGGGTGCGCGCCTGCTCGCGCCGCATGAACAGGTACAGCCCTTCGACCTTCTCGCGCGCCCACGGCGTCTTGCGCAGGAACTTCAGGCTCGACGGGATGCTCGGGTCGGTGTTGAAGCTGTTGATCAAGACGCGCGCGCCGAGCTCGTCCCAACCGAAGTGATCGACCAGCGCGACCAGCATCGCCTCCAGCGTGACGCCGTGCAGCGGATTGCGCGCCTGCTTGATCGCAGGTGAGGGCGCCGGCGCGGGCACGTCATCGCCGTCGTTCATCAGTCGGCGAGCAACTGCCGCGCGTGATGCGCGATGTGGTCGGCCATGAAGGTGGCGATGAAGTAGTAGCCGTGGTCGAAGCCTTCATGTCGCCGCAGCGTGAGCGGCTGGCTGGCGGCGAGGCATGCGGCCTCGAACAGCTCGGGCTTCAACTGCTCGGCCAGAAATTTGTCTGCCAGGCCTTGGTCGATCAGCAGCGGCGGCAGGCGCGCGCCCGACTCGACGAGCGCGGTGGCGTCATGCCGCGCCCATGCTTCTTTATCGCCACCGAAGTAGCCGGTAAACGCCTTCACGCCCCACGGGCATTGCATCGGCGCGGCGATCGGTGCGAGGGCCGAGACGCTTTGGTAAAGACCGGGGTTGTTCAGCGCCAGCGTCAATGCGCCGTGCCCGCCCATCGAATGGCCGAATAGGCCGATGCGGTCTTCGCGGGCCTCGAAATGTTCGAGCACCAGCCTGCGCAATTCACGCGTTACGTAGCTGCCCCATGCGCCAGTGCTTGCTCCACGGCGATTCCGTCGCGTCGAGGTAGAAGCCCGCGGCAGTGCCGAAATCCCAGGCCGCATCGGCGCCTTCGACGCCGCTGTTGCGCGGGCTCGTGTCGGGCGTGACCAGCATCAAGCCG
>JANLUW010000316.1:0-7395 GCA_031363645.1 Rhizobacter sp.
TGCCTTCGCCTTCGCCCTTGAGGTACTCGTAGCCCCACTTCCACTGCATGCCGGTGGTCTTGATGGTCAGGTCGGCGGCGCTGGTGTCTTTCATCGCGACGACGACCTTGGTCGCAGGCAGCGCCATCAGGATCACGATGACGAACGGCACGATGGTCCAGATGATCTCGACCGTGGTGCTCTCATGGAAATTGGCTGCCTTCGCGCCCTTCGATTTGCGGTGCTTGAAGATCGAATAGAACATCACCCCGAAAACGCCGAGGAAGATGATCGTGCAGACCCACAGCATGAAGTAGTGCAGCCAGCGCTGATCGGCAGCGATTTCGGTCACGGGCGGGTGAAGGTCGAGCTGATTAACCGCCGGGCCGCCGGGCAGGTTGTTGACGGCCATGGCCAATTGAGTTGCCAGCAGCGCGCCCAGCGTCACGCCGAGCTGGCCGATCGCCGTTGGGTTCAACAATCGCCACAGTGCTTTCATCGTCTTCATGGTTGCCGCTTCAGTTTTCGGGTTTGTCTTGGGATTCGAAGTCGCCGGGCTCGCCCGGGGCCCGGTGCCAGCGCCGCAAGGCCCAACGCAACTCTTCGGCGAGCTGGCGGCGCATCTCGGGGCGCACGAAGCGGCCGATCGCGATGCGCTGGCCCTGGCCCGAGAGTTCGATCAGCGAGCTGTCGCCGTGTTCGGGTTCGACGCGAACCCAGTCCGGGATGAACTCGGCGCGCTCGACTTGGCGGCCGGACACGCGCTCGACCGTCAGCCGGCCCGGCTGCAACCGGATGCGCTCGCTGTCGGTGGCGTGGCGCGAATAGATCAACAGGGCCGTGCCGACAGCCACGATCTCGATCCAGGCGAACGGCATCACCAGCTTCGCGCCCTGCACCCAGAAGAAAAAGCCGATCGCCAGCGACACGGTGCAGAGCGAAGCGTAGAACCCCATCATCTGACCTGGGGTGGTTGAGCAGTTGCGCTTGAGCAGCCATTGCACCGTGTGCTCGCCTGCACCCACCTCTGCGCCGAAGCGCAACGAGCCGGGTTTCGCCGAAAGGGCGTCGGGAGGGTGAGGAATGGTTGCTGACATTGCTCGCGTCTTGGTGCCTGAATGCTGTCTTGGAGCTGCTGCTTTGAGCCACGCCGGAACGGGCTGCAGTTGATCACGGAGTCTAGCGCAGAGGCCGAGCCGGCCTCACCTTGACGTCGCTGCTGCGCACCATCTTGCGCATGGCGTCGAGCGAGACCGTTGTCAGGTCCCCGGCGCGCTGCCGCGGTGCGACCTTTAACGCATGGCCGTAAGCGACTTCGAAGCTCAGGGCGATCGAACCGTCGGCTGCCGCCAACGCCGTCAACTCACGCTCGAGTTGCGCCCGCCAGCGGGGCGTGCGCAAGCCGGCAACGCGGTCGGGCGCGGCGTTGCCGCCGAGCGCGCACAACTCGGCCAGCAGCGCCTTCGCGTCGGGCCAGCGCAGGGTCAGCGTCTCCTGGTCCATCACCGGGTCGGCAAAACCCGCCTGCACCAGCATGTCGCCCAAGTCATGCATGTCGACGAAACCGGGCGTGGGCGCCGGCCAGGCGAGGCGCGCGTACAGCGTGCGCAGCTCGCGCAAAGTGCCGGGCCCGAGACACGAAAACATCACGAAACCGCCGACGCGCAGCAGCCCGTGCCAGCGCTCGATCAGCGCGACCGGGTCGACCACCGCGTGCAACATCATGTTGGCCCAGACCAGGCCGGCGCCCGGCGCGATGTCGTCCGCTTCGGTTGCTACGCTTAGCGCGCCGCTGGTCCAGCGCGCGGGCGTCCACCAGGGCCGCTGCGACTGCGTGCGGCTGCGTTTGGCCCAAGCCGTATCCGGCTCGACGCGCACCTGCTGCGCTTTGGGGTACGCCTTTTCCAGCAGGCCGGCGCTCGCACCGAGCGCGCTCCACCAGTCGATCAAGCGCTCGGGCTGCAGCAGGATGACTTCGAGCTTTTCCGCCATGCGCCGCGCCACTTCGCCGTGCAGCCACGGCGGCTCGGGCGACCGCGCGAGCCGGTGCAACGCCGCGCGCACCGCGACTGGGTCGAGGCGGCGTGCGTGGTTCTGATCTGGTGTGAGCGCAGCCATGCAAGCCAGTATATTGAGTCGTGCTGTTCACTCGACTCCTTCAGGCCGCGAGCGCCGCCGCGCGCCTGCCCAGCCTGTGCGCGGTGTGCGGTGATTGGGGCTCGCAGCGGCTGTGCGACGACTGCATCGAGCGCTTCGCGGTGGTGGTGCCCCGCTGCCGGCGCTGCGCATTGCAGGTGCCGGCCGGCATGCCGGTCTGCGGTGCTTGCCTCACCGATCCGCCTCCGTATGCCCGCACGCTTGCCGCGGTCGACTACGACCACCCGTGGGACGGCCTGATCACGCACTTCAAGTTCCACGCTGCCCTCGACCTCGCGCCGGCGCTCGCCGGGCGCATGCTGGCCGCGCTGCGCGACAGCGTGCTGCCCGTGCCGACCTTGCTGCTGCCGATCCCGCTCAGCGCCCAGCGGCTGCGAGAGCGCGGCTATAACCAAGCCTGGGAGCTGGCGAAGCGCGTGGGTGCAGCGCTGCATTGCCCGACCGACGCGACGCTTCTGCTGCGCGTCAAAGACACACCGCACCAGCTCGCGTTCCCGCCCGGGCAACGCGCCGGCAACGTGCGCGCCGCGTTCGCGGTCGAGCCGAAGCGCCGCGCCGAACTGCAAGGCCGCAGCGTGACGCTCGTCGACGATGTGATGACCACCGGCGCGACCGTGGCCGAAGCCACGCGCACGCTGCTGCAGGCGGGCGCGAGCGAGGTGACCGTGTGGGTCGTCGCGCGCACACCGCATCGCAACGGGCTTTGAACCCGCCGCACGGCAGCACCGCCGCGCCGACAATTGCGACCCATGTTCAACATCGTTCTCGTGCACCCGGAGATCCCGCCGAACACCGGCAACGTGATCCGGCTGACTGCCAACACGGGCTGCGCGCTGCACTTGATCGAGCCGCTCGGTTTTTCGATGGACGACCGGCAACTCAAGCGCGCCGGGCTCGACTACCACGAGTACGCACCGGTGCGCACGCACGCCTCGTGGCTGGCGTTCATCGACGCGATGCAGCCCGACCCGGCGCGTCTGTTCGCGTTCACGACCCGCGGCAGCCGGCCGTTCGCCGATGCCGCCTGGCTCCCGGGCGACTGGCTGGTGTTCGGCTCCGAGACCGCTGGCCTGCCGCCCGACGTGCGCGACACCTTCGACACCAACCGGCGGGTGCGCCTGCCGCTGCGCGCGGGCCAGCGCAGCCTGAACCTCAGCAACGCCGTCGCCGTCGCGGTTTTCGAAGCTTGGCGGCAGAACGGCTACGGCGGTGGCAGCTGACTATTCGGGTTTGACGCCTGCAGCCTTGATGACTTTCGCCCAGCGTTCGCGCTCGCTTTTCATCAAACCGGCCAGCGCCTCGGGCGCGGTGCCGGCGGCGCTGAAATACTGGCTCAGCATCTTGCCGCGCACCTCGTCGCTCTTCACGATGCGGATCAGTTCGCTTGCGACGCGGTCGACGATGGCTTTGGGCGTGGCGGCCGGTGCGAGCACCGCTTGCCACGAGATCGCCTCGAAGTCGGCGTAACCCTGCTCGTTGAGGCTCGGGTAATCCGGGAGCGACGCCGAACGGCCGAGCGTCGTCACGCCCAGCGGCTTGAGTTTGCCGGCGCGGATCTGCCCCATCGCAATGCTTGGCACCATGAAGCCGGCCTGCACCTCGCCCGCGAGGATCGCGCCGACGACCTGCGGGAAACCTTGGTACGGCACGTGCACCAGCTCGATGCCGGCGCGCGTCTTGAACCATTCCATCGCGAGGTGCGAGGCGCTGCCGATGCCGACGCTGCCGTAGTTCAGTTGGCCATTTTTCTCTTTCGCGATGCGCACGAAATCGGCCAGCGTGTTCGCGCCCAGCTTCGGTTCGACGACCAGCACGTTCGGCGAGGTCGCGACCAGCGTGACCGGCGCGAGGTCTCTCGAAGGGTCGTAGTTCAAGCCCTTCTTCAGCATCGGCGCGGTCACCAGCGGGCCCTGGCTCGTGAACAGCAGCGTGTAGCCGTCGGGCGTGGCACGCGCGACCGCGCCGGTGCCGATTTCACCGCCGGCGCCCGGCTTGTTGTCGATCACGACCGGCTGGCCGAGGGCCCGCGCGAGCGGCTCGGCGACGAGGCGCGCAATGTAGTCGGGCGAGCTGCCGGGCGGGAACGGCACGACCAGCTTGATCGGGCGGCTCGGCCAGCCCTGGGAAACGGCAGGGGCAAAAGACGGGGTGCCGAGCGCGACCGCACCGGCAATTGAAGTCTGCATGAAATGGCGGCGTTGCATCGAGGGGTGTCTCCGGGATTCAGGCGAGCGCCGGGCCGCCCCAAGCGGCCTGAGCTCCCCTCGGGGGGCGACGCCGAAGGCGTCTTGGGGCTGTCATTCCATCAGATCTCGGGCCGCGCGCCGCGACACATCAGTTGTTCGAGTGCCTGGGCGGGTGTCATGCGGCCCTCCAGCACCGCAACGACCGCATGCACGATGGGCAGGTCCACACCCAGCGTGTTGCCGCGCTGCAGCACCATCGCGGCGGTCGTCACGCCCTCGGCCACGTGGCCGAGCTCGGCGAGGATTCGCGGTAACGGCAACCCTTCGGCGAGCCGCCGGCCGACGGTGCGGTTGCGCGACAGATCGCCTGTGGCCGTGAGCACCAAATCACCGAGGCCCGAGAGGCCCATGAAGGTTTCGGGGCGCGCACCGAGCGCGACGCCGAGGCGCGTCATCTCGGCCAGGCCGCGCGTGATCAGCGCGGCGCGCGCATTCAGCCCGAGCTGCAAACCATCGGCAATGCCCGTGGCGATGGCGAGTACGTTTTTCACCGCACCACCGACCTCAACGCCGACCGGGTCGTCCGACGTGTAGACGCGCAGGTTGTCGCTGTGCAGCGCCTCGACCGCCTCTTCGCACAGCGATGCGTCGGTGCTGGCCGCGACCAGCGCCGTCGGCTGACCACGCGCAACTTCGATCGCGAAACTCGGCCCCGACAGCACGCCCCGCCGCAGGCCCGGAACGGCCGCGCTCGCGAGTTCGTGGCCGAGCAAACCGCTGCGCTGCTCCAACCCCTTGCAGAGCCACAAGACGCCGCGGGCGCGCGTGCCGATGCGGCGCAGCATCTCGTCGAGTGCCGCCATCGGCGTGGCGACGATCACGAGCCCGTCGTGCGCGTGCGCGAGAGCGGCGTCAAAGTCGGTGCCGAGCTGCAGTTCGTCGGGCAGCGAGACGCCGGGCAGGTAGCGTGAATTGCGGCGCAGCGCGTTCATCTGCGCGGCTTGCACTGCATCGCGGGACCAGAGCCGCGTCGGGTGCCGCACGGCGGCGTTCACCGCGAGTGCCGTGCCCCAAGCACCGGCACCGAGGACCGTGAGGTTCATCGTGTGCCGGGTTCGCGCGGGGTCAGTTCGACGGGGCGATGATGGCCGAGCCGTTGGCGCCGTTCGAGCCGTTCGTGCCGTTGACCTGCCCCGCAGCCTGCGCCTGCTGCGCTTCGAACATCGCCTGGAAGTTCACTTCCGACAACAACACCGGCGGGAAGCCCGCGCGCGTGCAGACGTCGGAGACGATCGCGCGCAGGTAAGGGTAGATGATGCCGGGGCAGGCGATGCCGATGATCGGCTGCAACTGGTCTTCGGGGATGTTGCGAATCTCGAAGATGCCGCCCTGCTTGGCTTCGACCAGGAACAGCACCTTGTCGTTGACCTTGGTCGTGACGGTCGCGGTGACGGTCACTTCGTAGACGCCTTCGCCGATCGGCGCGGCGCCCAGCCCGAGGTTGATCTCGACCTGGGGCTGGCCTTGCTCGAGCAAGATCTGCGGCGAGTTAGGTTGCTCGAGCGAGAGATCCTTCAGGTAGATGCGCTGGATCTGGAACACGGGGTTGTTTGTTTCGTCAGCCATGACAGTCTCGGGTGGTTGGGTGGGAGCACTTGCCAGCAAGGGTGCGGCGAGCGGTGTGCGGTGTGCGGTGAGCGGTGGTCGATAAGGAATATGCGGCGGCGATTATCGCCATGCGAAGTCGAGGGGCCGGATCACGCGCTCGCGCCCGCCAGCAGCGGCACCAGCCCGCCTTGTCGGTCGAGCTCGACCAGGTCGTCGCAGCCGCCGACATAGGTGCCGCCGATAAAAATCTGCGGCACGGTGCGGCGCCCGCCGGTGAGCTCGAGCATCCTCGTTCGCTGCGCCGGATCGAGGTCGACGCGGATGTCCTCGATGGCCTCGACACCGCGTTTCTTGAGCAACGCCTTGGCGTGCTGGCAGTACGGGCAGACCTGGGTGGAGTACATCTTGACGGGTTGCATGAGCGTGCCTTCTTCGGGTCAGGCGGTCGAGGCCGATTTTTCGACCGGCAGGTTCGCCGCACGCCAGGCCTCGAGCCCGCCGCCGAGCACGCGCGCATTCTCGAAGCCGAGCTTCTTCAACGCCGCCACGCCCTTGGATGCGCGCACGCCGGTCGCACACACGACGACGAGCGGCAGCGTTTTGTTCTTCGGCAGCGCGTTCGAGGTCTCGATCTGGCCGAGCGGCACGCTCTTGGCGCCGGCGACATGGCCGGCCGCGTACTCGGCCGGCTCGCTCACGTCGATCAGCACGGCCTTCTCGCGGTTGATCAATTGCACCGCGTCGGTGGTGGAAAGCTTGCCCGCGCCGCCCGCGCCCTTGCCCAGCATCGGCCACAGCAGCAGACCGCCGGAGACGGCGGCCGCGAGAAACAAAAACCAGTTGTCGATGAAGAACTTCACGGGCACGCCAATGTCTTGAAGAAAAGAGCGCGATTATAGAATTTGCGTGCTTGCCCTTCCGGCCGTCACTCACTATCGCCCACACACCATGCACAAGCTCGTTCTGATACGCCACGGTGAATCGACCTGGAACCTGGAAAACCGCTTCACTGGCTGGACCGACGTCGACCTCACGCCGCTCGGCGTGCAGCACGCGCAGCAGGCCGGGCGCCTGTTGAAGGCCGAGGGCTACGAGTTCGACATCGCCTACACCTCGGTGCTCAAGCGCGCGATCTGGACCCTCTGGCACACGCTCGACCAGATGGACCGCACCTGGCTGCCGGTGAGGAACGACTGGCGCCTGAACGAGCGCCACTACGGCGCGCTGCAAGGGCTGAACAAGGCCGAGACCGCCACGAAGTTCGGCGACGAACAGGTGCTGGTCTGGCGCCGCAGCTACGACACGCCGCCGCCGACGTTGGAGGCCACCGACCCGCGCAGCGAAAGCACCGACCAGCGCAACGCCGCGCTCACCCCGGGCCAAGTGCCGCTGACCCAATGCCTGAAACACACGGTCGCACGCCTTATGCCGTTCTGGAACGACACGATTGCGCCGGGATTGAAGG
>JANLUW010000350.1:0-3647 GCA_031363645.1 Rhizobacter sp.
CTCCCTGTTCAAACTCGCGTTCACGAAGGAATGGGGCTCCTGTTCGGCGGTGAAGCGCACGTGTGGCAACGTGACGGCAGCGACCGCGCGCAAGGCTTGGGCGACACCACGGTGACGCTCAAGCGCGCCTGGACCGTCGACGACGAACCGGCTTTCGGCATGGAACTCGGCGTGAAGCTGCCGACCGCCAAAGACCGCATCGGCAGCGGCAAGACCGACTGGTCGGTCAACACGATCTAGAGCCGCGAACTCGGCCCGGTGCACTTGGACGCGAGCCTGAATGCATTGCGTCTCGGCGCTGTCGATGCGTGTACGTCGCGCACCCAGTTCGGCGCCTCGGCGTCGTTCTCGACCGCGCTTTCGGAGCGCTGGGGCATCACCGGCGAACTCTCGGACACGCGCCGCTCGGGCGCCGAGCACGGCGAGCGGGTGCTGACCGCGCTCACCTACAGCCCGAGCAAGCTGCTCACCTTCGACATCGGCGTTGCGCGCGCCGTGCGGCCGACTTCGGCCACGACTTCGCTGTTCGCGGGCGTCGTGTTCCCGCTTGCGAAGCTCTGGTAGCCCTCGGCCCAGCGCCGGGCCGCCCCAAGCGGGCCGAGCTCCCCTCGGGGGGCGCGCGCCGAAGGCGACCTTGGGGTTGTCACTTACTGCATGAACCAGCCGTGACTGACGACGAGTGACTGGCCGGTCAGCGCGTTCGAGTCGAAACCCGCGAACAGCAGCGCCACCGCGGCCACGTCTTGCACGGTCGTGAATTCGCCGTCGACGGTGTCTTTCAGCATCACTTTCTTGACCACGTCGTCTGCGCTGATGCCGAGTGCTTTGGCCTGCTCGGGAATTTGCTTCTCGACCAGTGGTGTGCGCACGAACCCCGGGCAAATCACGTTCGCACGGATCTTGTGCTTGCCGCCTTCCTTGGCCACCGTCTTGCACAGCCCGATCAGGCCGTGCTTGGCTGTCACGTAGGCCGACTTGAGCACCGAGGCTTCTTTGGAATGCACCGAGCCCATGTAGATGATCGAGCCGCCGTTGCCCGACTTCTGCATGTACGGCACGACCGCCTTGGTCGTCAAGAAAGCGCCGTCGAGGTGGATCGCGAGCATCTTCTTCCAGTCGGCGAACGGAAATTCTTCGACCGGGTGAACGATTTGGATGCCGGCATTGCTGACGAGCACGTCGACCGTGCCCCAAGCCGCGACCACTTCGGCCACGGCCGCGTTGACCTGGTCTTCGCTGGTCACGTCCATCGCGACCGCCATCGCGATGCCGCCGGCTCGGTCGATCTCGTCGGCGGCTTCTTGCGCAGCCGACTTGTTCATGTCGGCGATCGCGACCTTGCCGCCCTCGCGCGCGAACGTGAGCGCGATCTCTTTGCCGATGCCGCTGGCAGCGCCGGTGACGATGCAGACTTTGTCCTTGAGCTTCATGCGCTTTTTTCCTTGAGCTGTTGTGTTGCGGTGATGTTTGCGGAAGTCGGGTGGTCGCCGCCCAGGTCGAACACATGCACGCCGCTCGCACTGCGCTCGCGTTCGAGCCAGCGCGGGTCGTGCAGCGTGTGCGCCATGTCGGCGCGGCCGGCGTCCCAGTGTTCCTGCATCGAGAGGCGCGAGAACTCGTAGTCCTTCGACTGGCTCTCGTAATGCTTGCTGCGGTAGATCAGGTGCACCACGTCGACCGCGCTCTCGCTGCGCACGCGTGAGAGCGCGCGCAGGTCGGGATCGTCGCGCCACTCAGGTGGCAGCTTCGCCATCAACCGTTGAGCGGCCTGCGCGATCACTTGCCGGTCGAGTTCGTTGGTGGTGTTAAGGCGGGTGCGGCTGGAGAAGCGGATGTCCTTCTCGCGTTCGGTCACCTCGGGCAACGTGGCCGGCATCGCGCCGGTCGCGGCGAACAGGTCGACCTGAAATACCGCGCGGTGGCGCTTGCCGGGCTGGTCGAGCACGTACTGGAGCGGCGTGTTCGAGACCAGGCCACCGTCCCAGTAGTGCTCGCCGTCGATCTCGACCGGTGCGAAGCCCGGCGGCAGCGCACCGCTGGCCATGATGTGTCGCGCATCGATCGTGTGATTGTGCGAATCGAAATACGCGAAGTTGCCAGTGCGCACGTTGACTGCGCCGACCGAAAGCCGGACCGTGCCCGAATTGATGCGGTCAAAGTCGACGAGCCGCTTCAGCGTTTCGCGCAGCGGCGTGGTGTCGTAGTAGCTGATCGCCGCCAACGAGCCGCGCGGCTGGAACGGCGCGGGCGGAAACCGCGGCTTGAAGAACCCCGGCACGCCGAGCAACATGACCTGCGTCGCGCTCGCCTCGTTCATGCCATGGCGGGCATCCGGATGCATGACCAATTGAGGTGTCGGCAAGGCCGAGCTGACCAACTCCCAAAAGTCGCGCAGCTTGCCCACCCGGTCTTGCGCCGAATTGCCGGCGATGAGTGCCGCATTGATCGCGCCGATTGAGATGCCTGCCACCCAAGTAGGTTCGCGGTACACCTTGCTGAGCGACTCGAATACACCGGCTTGGTAAGCACCGAGGGCACCGCCGCCTTGCAACACGAGGATGCAATCCTCGGCGTTGGCACGTGGCGTTGTCCGCGCCGCACGAAGTGCTGGGGCCGCAGGTGTTCGCGATGTCATCGGTGGGTGCTGTCGGGTCACCGCCGGGGCAGCGGGTGTCGCACCGAGCATAGCGCGCGACAGGCGCTGCACGGGTAACGGAGGGTGGGGAAAGCCCCCGCGGCGCGACTCCTGTCCGAGGCGTCGGACTGCGCCTAGATTTTCCCCATCACCAGCAAAATGATCACGATGACGAGCACCAAACCCAAACCGCCGCTCGGGCCGTAACCCCAAGACCGGCTGTGGCCCCAGCTCGGCAGCGCGCCCACGAGCAAAAGAATCAAAACGATGAGAAGAATGGTGCCGAGGGTCATGGTGATCTCCGTGGTTGTAATTGAAGAAAGATTATGTGTGCCTTTGCATTGCAGGAACGTGCCGAAGGCGCACACCGCTGTGAGCGGGCGTCGCGTCGCCTTGTGGTGCCTGTCCTACACCCGCCTCGGTCTTGACACGCCCTTGACACGCCCGCATGCATCTCCCAAAACAATTTACTACTGAACTATTCATGGCGTCATGAATTCATGACGCCATCGACAACTCACCATGAACATCGTCTGCATCGGCGGCGGTCCGTCGGGACGGTACTTTGCGCTGTTGATGAAGCAGCAGGATGCGTCGCACGAGGTCACGGTCGTCGAGCGCAACCGGCCGTACGACACCTTTGGCTGGGGCATCGTGTTCTCCGATCAAACGTTGGGCAACCTGCAGGCGGCCGACCCGGGCAGCGCGGCGCAGATTCTGGGTGCCTTCAACCACTGGGACGACAGCGAGGTCGTGACTCGCGGCCACAAGGTGCGCTCGGGCGGCCACGGCTTTTGCGGCATCGGCCGCAAGCGCCTGCTCAACATCCTGCAAGCGCGCTGCGAGCAGGTCGGCGTGACGCTGGTGTTCGAGACCGACGTGCAAGGCGACGAGGCTTACCCCGATGCCGACCTGATCATCGCCGCCGACGGCCTGATCAGCCGCATCCACGCGAAGTACGCCGCCACCTACCAGCCCGACTTCGATGCGCGTCTTTGCCGCCTCGTCTAGT
>JANLUW010000362.1:0-2213 GCA_031363645.1 Rhizobacter sp.
CGGCTCGATGCGCATCACCGCGGACACCCGTTTGATGCTTCCTACATGGCCCGTGTTGCGAATCACGACAACTTGGCGCGAGCCCTTTGCCGTCCGCGACAATTTCGCGGGCGTTGGCTTCGATTTGACCGGCGCAGCGGCGTGCGCCTTTTTCTTTGCCAAGGCCCCCTGCGCGGCGTCGGCATGAGTCGGCAGGGCGATCGCCGAGGCAGCAACCAAAGCCAGAAGCCCAGTTGTTACAAATTTGATGATCGATGCCACAGCAGTCCTTTGCGCCTAGGTGCCCGAGTGTAGGTCAGAGAAAAAAAGCGCGCAAGATCAAAAACTTAGGCGCCTTTCCTCAAGTCAACCCTCGGGACTGGTCAATTGCGACCGAATGTCAACCTTGGGCTGCGACGCGCTCGATTTTGCTGTGCAGTTTGTTCAACGCAGAAAGGTAAGCTTTCGCCGACGCCACGACGATGTCTGGATCTGCTCCTACGCCATTGACGACCCGACCGCCTTGCTGCAGCCGAACCGTCACTTCTCCCTGGGATTCTGTGCTGCCCGACGTGATCGCATTGACGGAATAGAGCAGCATTTCTGCGCCAGATTCGAGCTTCGATTCGATCGCCTTCAGACTGGCGTCGACCGGGCCGTTGCCGTCGCTTTCGGCGTGGTGCTCAACCTCGCCCGCCGCAAATACCACAGTGGCGTGCGGCCTTTCGCCCATCTCGGAGTGCTGCGACAAAGCGAGCAGCCGGTAGTGCTCGTGCTCGGCGGTGACCGATTCGTCCATCACGAGCGCAATGATGTCCTCGTCGAAGATGTCGCTCTTGCGGTCGGCGAGTTCCTTGAAGCGCACGAAGCAGGCGTTGATCTCGGCCTCGCTGGCCATCTCGATGCCGAGTTCTTTGAGCCGCTGCTTAAACGCATTGCGGCCCGAAAGTTTGCCGAGCACGATCTTGTTCGCGGCCCAGCCGACGTCTTCGGCACGCATGATCTCGTAGGTGTCGCGCGCTTTGAGCACGCCGTCTTGGTGGATTCCCGAGGCGTGTGCGAACGCGTTCGCACCGACAACGGCCTTGTTCGGCTGCACGACGAAGCCCGTGGTCTGCGAGACGAGCCGCGAGGCAGCGAGGATCTGAGTCGTGTCGATGCCGATGTCGAGATCGAAGTAGTCGCGGCGGGTCTTCACCGCCATCACCACCTCTTCGAGCGAGCAGTTGCCGGCGCGCTCGCCCAGGCCGTTGATCGTGCACTCCACCTGGCGGCAGCCGCCGACCATCACACCGGCGAGCGAGTTCGCGACTGCCATACCGAGGTCGTTGTGACAATGCACCGACCAAATTGCCTTGTCGGCATTCGGGATGCGCGTGCGCAGGTCGAGCAAAAATTTGCCGTAGAGCTCGGGGATCGCGTAGCCGACGGTGTCGGGCACGTTGATCGTGGTCGCGCCTTCCTTGATCACCGCCTCGAGCACTCGGCACAGAAAATCGGGGTCGGAGCGGTAGCCGTCTTCCGGCGAGAACTCGACATCACCCGACAGGTTGCGCGCAAAGCGGGTCGCGAGTCTCGCCTGCTCGAACACTTGGTCAGGCGTCATGCGCAGCTTCTTTTCCATGTGCAATGCGCTGGTGGCGAGGAACAGGTGGATGCGCGTCGAGGTACCTCCTTGCAGCGCCTCGGCAGCGCGCGAGATGTCGCGGTCGTTGGCGCGGGCGAGCGAGCAAACGGTACTGTCCTTGATGGCATGCGCGATCGCCCTGATGCACTCGAAGTCGCCGTTCGAAGAGGCTGCGAAACCGGCCTCGATCACGTCGACCTTCAGGCGTTCGAGTTGGCGCGCGATGCGCAGCTTCTCGTCCTTGGTCATCGAAGCGCCGGGCGACTGCTCGCCGTCGCGCAAGGTGGTGTCGAAAATGATCAGCTTGTCGGTCATGGCGGTATTCCTCGTGGGCGAGCGGAGTTGAAGATTCCAACCCGCAGCACAAATGAAAACGGCCCGCTGCGGGGTTGCATGCGGGCCGTTGAAATCAGAACGTGTGGACGTGCGTGACTAGCGAACCCGTGGTTCCTCTAGAAGTAGCAGCAGCGAAGTTGCGGGCGCGAACATCATGGACCAGAATGTAGCACGCGAGGTCGCAATGCGATCAGCGGTGCAAGCCCTGTTCGTCCGGGTCGTGGGTACAAAAGTTTCTTGTGCTTCTATGGATAGATAACATATTTAATCT
>JANLUW010000368.1:0-15435 GCA_031363645.1 Rhizobacter sp.
TCCCGCTCGAAGACATGGAGTTCTGGCAGTTCCACCCGACCGGCGTGGCCGGTGCCGGTGTGCTGCTGACCGAAGGCGGTCGTGGTGAAGGCGCGATCCTGCGCAACAGCGACGGTGAGCGCTTCATGGAGCGTTACGCACTGACGCTGAAAGACCTGGCACCACGCGACTTCGTTTCGCGCTGCATGGATCAGGAAATCAAGGAAGGCCGGGGTTGCGGCCCGAACAAGGACTACATCGTCCTCGACATGACCCACCTCGGCGCAGAAACCATCGCCAAGCGCTTGCCCAGCGTGCTCGAGATCGGGCACAACTTCGCCAATGTCGACATCACGAAGGAGCCGATCCCGGTCGTGCCGACGATCCACTACCAGATGGGCGGCGTGCCGACCAACATCCACGGGCAAGTGGTCGCGCCATCGGCAGGCAACCCAAACGCGGTGGTGAACGGGCTGTACGCGGTCGGCGAATGCTCCTGCGTGAGCGTGCACGGCGCGAACCGCCTGGGCACCAACTCTCTGCTCGACCTGCTTGTGTTCGGCAAGGCGGCTGGCAACCACATCGTCGACAGCGCGTTGAAGACGAAAACGCACAAGCCGCTGCCTCCCGCCGCTGCCGACTTCACGCTCGCGCGGCTCGCCCGGCTCGATGGCAGTGCCAGCGGCGAATACGCGCAAGACGTCGCCAACGACATCCGCCAATCGATGCAATTGCACGCCAGCGTGTTCCGCACCCAAAAGGCGATGGAAGCGGGCGTGGTCGAGATCAAGGCACTCGCCGAACGCGTGAAAACCATCCACCTCGCCGACAAGAGCAAGGTGTTCAACACCGCGCGCATCGAAGCCCTCGAGGTCGACAACCTGATCGAAGCCGCGATGGCAACGATGATTTCGGCGGCCGCGCGCCATGAGAGCCGCGGCGCCCACACGGTGGACGAATACGGCAACACCGCCGCGCACCCGAACGGCCGCAACGACGAGGTTTGGATGAAGCATTCGCTTTGGTACAGCGAGGGCAATCGAATGGACTACAAGCCGGTCAACCTGAAGCCCCTGACGGTGGACTCGATCCCGCCCGTCGTGCGCACCTTCTGACCCCGCCGGCTCGAATTTACGAAAGATATGTCATGACCAAGCGCGTGTTCCAAATCTACCGCTACGACCCCGATACCGATGCGAAGCCGCGCATGCAGACGCTCGAGGTCGAGCTCGACGGCAACGAGCGCATGCTGCTCGATGCGCTGAACAAGCTCAAGGCAGTCGACCCGTCATTGAGCTTTCGCCGCTCGTGCCGCGAAGGCGTGTGCGGGTCGGACGCGATGAACATCAACGGAAAAAACGGTCTCGCGTGCCTGACCAACATGCGCACGCTGCCCGATGTGATCGTGCTCAAGCCGCTCCCCGGCCTGCCGGTGATCCGTGACCTGATCGTCGACATGACGCAGTTCTTTAAGCAGTACAACTCGATCAAGCCATATCTCGTCAACGACGAGACGCCGCCCGAAAAAGAGCGCCTGCAGTCGCCCGAAGAGCGCGATGAGTTGAACGGCCTTTACGAATGCATCTTGTGCGCGAGTTGCTCGACGAGCTGCCCGAGTTTTTGGTGGAATCCCGACAAGTTCGTCGGTCCGGCCGGCTTGCTGCAAGCGTACCGCTTCATCGCCGACAGCCGCGACCAAGACACTGCCGGGCGGCTCGACAACCTCGAAGATCCGTATCGCCTGTTTCGCTGCCACACGATCATGAACTGCGTCGATGTGTGCCCGAAGAACTTGAACCCGACCAAGGCGATCGGCAAGATCAAGGAACTGATGGTGCGCCGCGCCGTTTGATCTCGGCATGCAGAGCGCCACGCCAATCGACGAACGCGCGCTGAGCAAACTGCGCTGGCGCTGCCGGCGCGGGCTGCTCGAAAACGACCTGTTTATCGAGAGGTTCTTCACGCGGTACGACAAAGAATTGACCACGTCGCAGGCGAAAGGCCTGCTGACCTTGATGGAGCTGTCCGACAACGACCTGCTTGACCTGCTGCTCGCGCGGAAGCAACCCGAGGGCGAGCTGTTGGGAGACGACGATGTGGTGCAGGTGTTGCGCATGATGCGCGTGCCCGCATCAAGATAACGCACCTGTGATCGAGATGCCCCGCGACCGGAGACCGCTGGCGTATTTCTACTTTTTGGTATTTTCCAAGGAAAGCTCATGACACCGTCTGACGTGAAAGCCACCCTGTCGTTCTCCGATGGCAGCCCGACCATGGACATGCCGATCTACAAAGGCTCGATCGGCCCCGACGTGATCGACATTCGCAAGCTCTACGCCCAGACCGGCAAGTTCACGTACGACCCGGGCTTTTTGTCGACGGCGGCGTGCAACTCGACCATCACCTACATCGATGGCGACAAGGGCGAGCTGCTCTACCGCGGGTACCCGATCGAGCAGTTGGCCGAGAACTGCGACTACCTCGAGACGTGCTACTTGCTGCTTAAGGGAGAGTTGCCCGATGCGACGCAGAAAACCGACTTCAGCAAGCTCGTCAGGAACCACACGATGGTCAACGAGCAGATGCAGTTTTTCTTGCGCGGCTTTCGTCGTGATGCGCACCCGATGGCCATCATGACCGGCCTGGTCGGCGCACTCTCGGCCTTCTATCACGACAGCACCGACATCCATAACCCGGAGCATCGTGAGATCTCGGCGATCCGCCTGATTGCCAAGATGCCCACGCTGGTGGCGATGGCCTACAAGTACACGATCGGCCAGCCCTACATTTACCCGAAGAACGACCTTTCGTACGCCGGCAACTTCATGCGCATGATGTTCGCTACACCGTGCGAAGACTACGAGCCCAACGAAGTGCTGGTGCGCGCGATGGACCGCATTTTCATCCTGCACGCCGACCACGAGCAAAACGCCTCGACCTCGACCGTGCGACTGTGCGGCTCATCCGGCACGAACCCGTTCGCGGCAATCGCAGCCGGCGTGGCCTGCCTGTGGGGCCCCGCGCACGGTTGCGCGAATGAAGCCGCGCTGAACATGCTGTCCGACGTGCAGAAGGCCGGCGGCGTTGAGAAGATCGGCGAGTTCATCAAGCAGGTCAAAGACAAAAACTCCAACGTCAAGCTGATGGGTTTCGGGCACCGCGTCTACAAGAACTACGATCCGCGCGCCAAGCTGATGCGCGAGACCTGCCACGAGGTGCTCGACGCGCTCGGCCTACACAACGACCCGATCTTCAAGCTCGCGATGGCGTTAGAGAAGATCGCGCTCGAAGACGACTATTTCGTGTCGCGCAAGCTCTACCCAAACGTCGACTTCTACTCGGGCATCGTGCAGCGCGCGATCGGCATACCGGTGCCGCTATTCACGGCCGTGTTCGCCCTGGCGCGCACCGTCGGCTGGATCGCTCAGTTGAACGAGATGATCGGCGACCCCGAGTACAAAATCGGCCGGCCGCGCCAGTTGTTCAGCGGCGCCACTGCTCGCGACGTGACGCCGATCGCAAAACGCTGAGGACTGTGGCCGGCTCAGCGGCCCATACGATATCGAATCACCCGCCCCGGCTTGTAAGAGCCGCGGCGGGTTTTTTAGCGAGCTGTTTGTGGGTGTGGCGGCACCCCCCCGAATCGGGCGAATCGAGAGTCGGCGCCGGTAGACATTCGTGATGTCTGGCTCGTAAAGTGCGGCCGGTTAACGTCAGTCCCACCAGACCGTCACCAGCGGGCCAGGTGGTCTTTAGCACTGCGAGCGCCCCGAAAATTCGGGCAACTCGTCTTGGAGAAGTACATGTTGAAGCACACGTTGATGGCCGCAGCCATTTCCTTTTCGACGATGGCCGCGACCGCCGCCGACATCACGCTGCTATCGGAAGGCTTCGACAACGTCGCCGGCCTGTCGGGCTGGGTGATCAGCAACCAAAGTAGCCCTGGAGGCGCCATTGCCGAAGGTTGGTTCCAGGGGGACTCCACGTTCGCCGGCCAGGCCGGTGGCTTGGGCTCGTACATCGGCTCCAGCTATAACGTCGCGCGCTCAAGCCCCGGCTTGATCAGCACTTGGTTGCTCACGCCGACCTTCTCGACTGCAAATGACGGCACGGTCTCGTTTTGGGTCAAGGCCGAAATTGATCCGACCGGCAGTTTTTCCGACACCTTCCGCTTCGGCCTGAACACGGGCAGTACCAATCTCGCTTCCTTTTCTTTGTCTCCCCTGATCACTGCATTAGGGGACTGGACTCAGTACTCGCTGAACTTCGCGTCGGCCGGTGCCGGCTCGCAGGCACGTTTGGCGATTCAGTATTCAGGCAACTTCGCGACCTCGAACTACCTCGGCGTCGACAGCGTGCTCGTCACCGCCGTTCCCGAGTCCTCGACCTACGCGTTGACTGGCGTGGGCCTGCTCGGCCTCGCTCTTGTCCGCCGCCGCCGGTCAGTCGCTTCGACGACTTGCTCCAATTTCGGGGAATTGCGCGCTACGAGCGCTTGACCCGACAACACACTTTTTTATCGAGGAGAGACAAATGATCAACTCATCGAAGAATCGCGCGCGTCGCGTCAGTGCGGTCGTCGCCTGCGTCGCGATGGCCGGCGCGACTGCTTTGCCGCTGCGGGCCGCCGCCCAAGGTAAAGATGCAGTCACGGAACGGTCGGCGCCCGCTGCCGCCGTCGACACGACCAGCAATCAAATCGTCATCAAAGATGCCGCGACCGGTGCCTTGCGAGCCGCCACTCCGGCCGAAGCGAACACCCTGATGCAGTCGAAAGGCAACGTCGTCGAATTGCGCCGCGCCAACCACGCGTCGCCAATGTCGAAATCGCACTGGACCGGAGCCCGCGGTGCGCGGCTGACCGATGAGTTCGCGAGCTATGCGGTGCTTGTGCGCCAACTCGATGGCAGCATGGTCGCGGCGTGTTTCGAGAGTCGCGAAGAAGCCGATGCCGCCATGAAGGCGGGAGCGTCGGTCATCAAACCCAACATTGCACCGACGGAGTGATGTCCATGAACTCATTTCTTAAAACTGTGTCCGCCTCGTTGGCACTTGCATTCGGCGGGTTCGCTGCCGAGGCTGCGACGATCGAAATCGCGAGCCGTGATCCGGCCGGCGTCGGCTTCAACGACCTGACACCTGTTGACCCGGTCGGTGGCAACCCGGGAACCACGGTCGGGCAGCAACGACGCTACGTGTACCGCCATGTGGCCGACATCTGGGAGAAGGCGTTGCAGAGCAATGTCACGATCAAGGTCAGCGCCGGCTGGGAGGCGTTGACCTGCACTGCGTCGAGCGCCGTACTCGGCAGTGCTGGCGTCTGGAATATCTGGCACGATTTCGCCGGCAGCGTGCCCGGCACTTGGTATCCACAGGCGCTCGCCAACAAGCTTTCTGGCGTGAACCTCTCAGACGGTACGCTCGACGACGGCAGCGGCTACGGCAACGTCGACATCAAGACGCAGTTCAACGTCAACCTGGGCAAGCCCGGCTGTCTGGACGGAACCGGGTTCTACCTCGGCGTCGACGGCAAGGCGGGTGCAAGCGTCAACTTCGTCGAGACGTTGCTCCATGAACTCGGCCACGGGCTCGGCTTCAGCGTGTTGACCGTTCAAACGTCGACCGGCTTCCGCGTGCTGCCAGACGGCAGCGACTACGCCGCAGCCGGTGGCCTGCCCAGCATCTGGGAAGGTTTCATGTACGACAACACGATCGGCAAGACCTGGCTGGCGATGAACAACGCAGAGCGCAAAGCGTCTTCGATTAATCCGCTGCAACTCGCTTGGATCGGCCCGAACGGCACCAGTGGCGCGACGCAGGTGCTAAGCGCGGTGCCGACGATCAAGATCGTCACCTCGGTGCCTGGTGTCGCAGGGTTGTACGACTACGGAACCGCGTTGTTCGGGCCGCCCGTGGCACCGTCGGGTCCGTTCGGAACGCTGGCTGTGGCATCAACCAACCTCAATGGCTGCGCTGCCTTCGACGCTGCTGCGAGCGCTGCAATCGCGGGCAAGGTGGCCATCATCGACAGGGGCTCCTGTAGCTTTGTGATCAAGGTAAAAAATGCGCAAGACGCTGGAGCGGCGGGCGTCGTTATCGCCAACAACGCAGCTGGATCGCCTCCAACCTTGGGTGGGGGTGACCCGGCTATTGCGATCCCGACCGTGAGTGTCTCGCAGGCCAACGGCCTGATGCTGCGCGCTGCGGTGGCAGCTGCGCCAAAATATGGCACGCGCTCCAGGCCTGGTACGGTGGTGGCATTGTTCGGGCTCGATGCCACGCGCATTGCTGGTGCCGACAGCACCGGTCGCCCATTGCTCTACACGCCGGCCACACTTGCGCCGGGAATGTCGGTGTCGCATTGGGACGTGACGGCTTTCCCCAACCTGCTGATGGAGCCAGCCATCAACGCTGACTTGACGACGACCCTTGTGCCGCCACTTGATCTGACCGTGCCACTGTTAAAAGACCTCGGCTGGTAAGTCGACAAACGGGTTGCTTCTTCGATCGAGGGGCGCGGACGACCGTGCCCCTTTCTCATGGTTGGGTCAAGCCGACGAGGCGACGTGCTCAGCCTAAAATCCGTGTGTCAGGGTCATGCGACCTCGAACTTCCGGTCAGGTGAACATGCCCCGCACGCTCTACGACAAGATCTGGGACGAGCACGTCGTCCACACCGAAGACGACGGCACGGCCGTGCTGTACATCGATCGGCATCTGGTGCACGAGGTCACGAGCCCGCAAGCCTTCGACGGGTTGGCGCTGGCAGGGCGCAAGGTGTGGCGGCTGTCGGCCAACCTGGCGGTCAGCGACCACAACGTGCCGACCACCGACCGCTCGCACGGCATTGCCGATCCGATCTCGAGGCTGCAGGTCGACACGCTCGACGCGAATTGCGACCGGCTCGGCATCACGCAATTCAAGATGAACGATCGCCGGCAAGGCATCGTTCATGTGATCGGGCCGGAGCAGGGCGCAACGCTGCCGGGCATGACCGTTGTGTGCGGTGACTCGCACACGTCGACTCACGGTGCGTTCGGCGCGCTCGCGCAGGGCATCGGCACGAGCGAGGTCGAGCACGTGCTTGCCACGCAAACGCTGCTCGCGCGCAAGGCGAAGAACATGCTGATTCGCATCGAAGGCGAGGTGGGCGCCGGCGTCAGCGCGAAAGACATCGTGCTGGCGGTCATCGGCCGAATCGGCACCGCAGGCGGCACCGGCTACACGATCGAGTTCGCCGGCTCGGCGATTCGCGCGCTGAGCATGGAAGGGCGCATGACGGTGTGCAACATGGCGATCGAAGCCGGGGCGCGCGCCGGGCTGATCGGCGTTGACGAAACCACCATCGCCTACGTCAAGGGCCGGCCGTACACGCCCACCGGTTTGGAATGGGAACAGGCGCTCCGCTACTGGCGTGCACTGGTGACGGATGACGGCGCGCATTTCGATGCCGTGGTCGAGCTCGACGCATCGAAGATTCGCCCGCAAGTCACCTGGGGCACATCGCCCGAGATGGTGCTTTCGATCGACGACCGCGTGCCCGACCCCGATCGCGAGAAAGACGCTGCCAAGCGCGGCGCGATCGAGCGCGCGCTTCAGTACATGGCGCTTGCGCCGAACCTGGCGGTCGTCGACATCATGATCGACAAGGTCTTCATCGGCTCGTGCACGAACTCGCGCATCGAAGACCTGCGCGAGGCGGCCAACGTGGTGCGTCATCTGCAAAAACGCATCGCGAAAAACGTCAAGCTCGCGCTGGTCGTGCCGGGCTCGGGGCTCGTCAAAGCGCAGGCCGAGCGCGAGGGGCTCGACGTGATTTTCAAGAACGCCGGCTTCGAGTGGCGCGAGCCGGGCTGCTCGATGTGCCTGGCGATGAACGCCGATCGGCTGGAGCCGGGTGAGCGCTGCGCGTCCACCAGCAATCGCAACTTCGAGGGTCGGCAAGGGGCGGGCGGGCGCACGCACCTCGTGTCGCCAGCGATGGCCGCTGCGGCTGCGATCGAAGGGCACTTCGTCGATGTCAGCCGGCTCGCCTGACGCCCACAACATTCGAGTGAGAACATGACCCCGTTTCGCATTCACACCGGCCTCGTTGCGCCGATGGACCGTGAAAACGTCGACACCGACGCGATCATCCCGAAGCAGTTTTTGAAGTCGATCAAGCGCTCGGGTTTCGGCCCGAAATTGTTAGACGAATGGCGCTACATCGACCATGGCGAGCCCGTGCAAGACCCTGCATCGCGCCGGCCTAACCCCGATTTCGTGCTGAACCAGCCGCGCTACAAGGGCGCCTCGGTGCTGCTCGCGCGCAAGAATTTCGGTTGTGGCTCGTCGCGCGAGCACGCGCCGTGGGCGCTCGAGCAATTCGGCTTTCGCGCGATCGTCGCGCCGAGCTACGCCGATATTTTCTACAACAACTGCTTCAAGAACGGGCTGCTGCCGATTCAACTGCCCGACGCCGCGGTCGCGCGGCTGTTCGACGAAGCGGCGGCCTTCATCGGCTACGCGCTGACGATCGACCTCGAACAGCAGATCGTCATCGAACCCAGCGGTGCCACGATCCCGTTCGAGGTTCAGCCGTTCCGCAAGTTCTGCCTGCTCGGCGGGTTCGACGACATCGGGTTGACCTTGCGCCACGCCGACAAAATTCGCGCGTTCGAGGCCGAGCGGCTGTTGGCTAAGCCCTGGCTCGCGCACACCATCTGACCGAACGACGAACGGCTACGACTCCCGTGAAAATTGCAATCCTGCCGGGTGACGGCATCGGCACTGAGATCGTCGCGCAGGCCGTGCGTGTTCTGGGCGCGCTCGACCTGCGTTTCGAGACCGAGACCGCGCTTGTCGGCGGTGCCGCTTACGACGCCCACGGCCACCCGCTGCCCGAGGCAACGCTCAAACTTGCGCAGGACGCCGACGCGGTGTTGTTCGGTGCTGTAGGCGACTGGAAGTACGACACGCTCGCGCGCACACTGCGCCCCGAGCAGGCGATCCTCGGGTTGCGCAAAAGCCTCGGCCTGTTCGCGAACTTTCGACCGGCGGTTTGCTATGAGCAGCTCACCCACGCGTCGAGCCTGAAGCCCGAGCTCGTCGCGGGGCTCGATATCCTGATCATTCGCGAGCTCACCGGCGACATTTACTTCGGCCAGCCGCGCGGCCGGCGCGATTCGCCCGACGGCGAGTTCAAAGGGGCAGAAGAAGCCTTCGACACGATGCGCTACTCGCGCCCGGAGATCGAGCGCATCGCGCACGTCGCGTTCGAGGCCGCACGCAAGCGAAACAAACGGCTTACGAGCGTTGACAAAGCCAATGTGCTCGAGACCTTCCAATTTTGGCGAGACATCGTGACGCAGGTGCATGCGCAGTACCCCGATGTCGCGCTCGACCACATGTACGTTGACAACGCAGCGATGCAATTGGTGAAAGAGCCGAAGAAATTCGACGTGGTCGTCACCGGCAACATGTTCGGCGACATCCTCTCCGACGAGGCTGCGATGCTCACTGGCTCGATCGGCATGCTGCCGTCGGCCTCGCTGAATTCGTCGGGCAAGGGCTTGTACGAGCCGAGCCACGGCAGCGCGCCCGACATCGCCGGCAAGAACCTCGCGAACCCGCTGGCTACAATCTTGTCGGCAGCGATGATGCTGCGCTTCTCACTCGACCAACCCGCCGCCGCGAACCGCATCGACGCGGCGGTACAGCACGCATTGGCAACGGGTTTGCGCACTGCAGACATCTGGTCTGAAGGAACAACGCGGGTCGGCACGCGCGAGATGGGTGACGCGGTCGTCGCGGCGCTGGCGTCAGCAGCGTCGCGGGTCCCGACCGGGACCATAACCACGATCACCAAAGGCTAACAACGCCCGGTTCGCATCGCCTTATTTCCTCGGCGAGCGAGCCGGCGAAGCACATAGATTTCGAGCGACTTTTTTTGTCGAGGGCAATGGCGATGGCAGCACTCACGGGTTTGGTTGGTTGGCGCGGCATGGTCGGTTCCGTGCTGATGGACCGCATGCTGGCCGAAGGCGACTTCGATCACATCGAGCCGATTTTTTTCAGCACGAGCAACGCCGGTGGCGCTGCGCCGCGGGTGGCAAAGAACGAGACTAAGCTGTTCGACGCCCATGACATCGCCGCGCTCAAGCGCTGCGAGATCATCGTCACCGCGCAAGGCGGCGACTACACCGCCGATGTGTTTCCGCGCCTGCGCGCCGCCGGCTGGAAGGGCCACTGGATCGACGCGGCCTCCACGCTGCGGATGAACGGCGACGCCGTCATCGTGCTCGACCCGGTCAACCTGCCGGTAATCAAGGATGCGTTGGTCAAGGGTGGCCGCAACTGGATCGGTGGCAACTGCACGGTGAGCTGCATGTTGATGGGCATCGGCGCGCTCTACAAGGCCGGTTTGGTCGAGTGGATGAACACGATGACTTACCAAGCGGCATCGGGCGGCGGCGCTGCGCACATGCGCGAGTTGCTGGTCCAGTACGGCACGCTGAACGCTTCGGTGCGCCACCTGCTCGATGACCCGAAAAGCGCGATTCTGGAGATCGACCGCCAACTCGCCGCGACGCAACGCGGCTTGAACGAGGCCGAAACCGCGAACTTCGGCGTGCCGCTGGGCGGCAGCCTGATCCCGTGGATCGACAAGGATCTCGGGATCGGCAAGCAGCGCGATGAGCTCGGCTTCGGGATGAGCAAGGAAGAATGGAAAGGCGAGGCCGAGACCAACAAAATCCTCGGTCAAGGTGCTGCCTACGGCACAGTGGCCACGCCGGTCGACGGCTTCTGCGTGCGCGTCGGCACCATGCGCTGCCACAGCCAGGCCCTGCTGTTCAAGCTCAGAAAGAATGTGCCACTCACCGACATCGAGGCGTTGATTGCGAACGACAACGCCTGGGTCAAGGTCGTACCCAACACCAAAGAGGCGACGGTGCGTGACCTGACGCCGGTGGCCGTGACCGGCACGATGACGATCCCGGTCGGCAGGCTGCGCAAGATGTCGATGGGCTCCGAATACCTCGGCGCATTCACGATCGGCGATCAACTGCTGTGGGGCGCCGCGGAGCCGCTGCGCCGCATGTTGCGCATCGTGATCGAGGCCTGAAGCCGAAACGCCACGAGAACATGTTGTTGCAATGCGACAAGGCTACGCGCGATTCGGTCGTCGATCAACTGCGCGCAATGTCACACATTGCATTAGCTTGTCACCGTATCTCACTGATGCTATTGTCATTTCCAGAAATTAAACGCTGAGTTACGGAACTGCGGCGGAAGTCGCGACAATGTCGCTGTTTGCATTGGCGGGCGCGCTCGGGCGCCGGCCTCGTCTTATTGGGAGACGCCTTGAAAAGAAACTTGACGTTCTCGGGGCGTTTTGCCCTGACTGGAGTGGCAACTGCCGCGTTGTTGTTCGCGGCACCGGCCGCTTGGTCGCTCGGCCTCGGTCGAATCCAGGTGCAGTCCGCACTTGGTGAATCGCTTCGCGCCGAGATCGATGTCACGAGCTTGACGCCTGAAGAAGCAGCCAACCTGCGGGTACGCGTGGCGCCTCCGGAGTCGTACAAGGCGGCTGGCGTCGACTACAACGTGGTGCTCCCGAGCACGCGTGTCGAGTTGCTGCGCCGTGCCGATGGCCGCCCGTACTTCAAGCTGACCAGCGACCGCGGCGTGCAGGAGCCGTTCGTCGATGTGATCCTCGAGATCAATTGGTCGACTGGCCGCTTGGTGCGCGAGTACACGATGCTGTTCGACCCGCCCGTGACCGCGCGCGCCCCTGTGCCTGCCGCGACGACATCACCGTCGATGTCGTCGGCTGCCCCCGTGCCGATGGCGCCACCGCGGGTTGCGCAAAGCGCTCCAACTCCGTCGCAGCGAGCCGAACCGGTTTCGCCGCGCGAGCCGCGCCCTGCGGCCGTGCCGAAGGGCGCAGCAGCCAGCGCCGATGCGGGCGAATACAAGGTGAGGCCAGGTGACTCGCTTTCGAAGATCGCTGCGCGCACCCAGCGCCAGGGCGTGTCGCTCGACCAGATGCTGGTGTCGCTCTACCGCGGCAACCCGCAAGCGTTCATCGACAGCAACATGAACCGCTTGAAGTCGGGCGTCGTGCTGGCCGTGCCGAGCGCCAGCACCGCCAACAGCGTGCCGGCTCCCGAAGCGCGTCAGTTCATTCAGGCGCAAAGCGCCGATTTCGGCGCGTATCGCCAGCGCCTTGCGGGTGCTGTCCCGAATGCGAAAGCCGAAGGCGCTTCGCGACAGGCGAGCGGCAAGGTTCAGGCATCGGTCGACGACCGCAAACCCGGTGCGAACGCCACGCCCGACAAACTGACGCTCAGCAAAGGTGCCGCCGGCGCCAATGCCGAAGACCAGATATCGAAAGACCGCGCGAAAAAAGCCGACGACGTGCGCGTTGCCGAGTTATCGAAGAATGTCGATGAGTTGAAGAAGCTGTCTGGTGCTGCGAGCGCAGCTGCGGCAAAGCCAGCAACGGCGCCTTCGGCACCCGTCGCCGCGCCAGTTGCTGCCGCCAAGCCGGCTCCTGTGCCGGCCGCCGCTTCGGCTCCCGCCCCGATGCCGGCACCTGTCGTGGTAACGGCCGCACCTGCGCCTGCGCCCCCCGCACTTCCCGCACCTGCGCCAGCCGCCTCGGTGGCTGCAATGCCCGCCGCCTCGGCACCCGTCACCGTCGCAGCGGCATCCGCGGCGGCCGTCAAACCCACGGCGAGCGCTGCCGCGGCCGCGAAGCCGCCAATCAAAACGCCGGTGCCGGTCGAAGAGCCGAGCGTGATTGGCTCGCTGCTCGACGACAACCCGATGGCGTTCGGCATCGGCGGTCTCGCGCTGGCCTTGCTCGCTGGCTTCGGCGTCTACAAGCTGAGCCGCCGAGCGAAAAAAGACAGCGGCGAAACCTCGTTCCTCGAGAGCCGCCTGCAGCCCGATTCGTTCTTCGGCGCCAGCGGCGGCCAGCGCATCGACACGCGCGATGCCGGTGGTGCGTCGTCGTCGATGAGCTACTCGTTGAGCCAGCTCGATGCGATCGGCGATGTCGACCCGGTGGCCGAGGCCGATGTCTATCTCGCTTACGGCCGCGACCTGCAAGCCGAAGAGATTCTCAAAGAGGCGATGCGCAGCACCCCAGACCGCATGGCGATCCGCACCAAGTTGCTCGAGGTCTATGCCAAGCGTCGCGACACCAAAGGTTTCGAGTTGCTCGCCACGCAGCTCTTCGCGTTGACGCGCGGCGAGGGCGAGGACTGGGCCAAGGCGCAAGAAATGGGTGCGCAGCTCGACCCCGAAAACCCGCTCTTCAAGCCGGGCGGTGCACCGTTGACCATGCACGGCGACAGCGGCCAAATCATCGAGCCGCTTGGCGCGAGCACGATGCCGCAATCGGTGTTGCCGTCGCCGTCGCAGTTCGGCAGTTCGGTCACGGGCCTGCCAATGCTCGACAGCGGCCACATGGACCTCGACCTCGATCTCGGCGAATTCAATTCGGGTGCGCCGACCTCCCCTTCGCCGCTTCAGACCACGCAAGCGATCAAGCCGGCGTCGCGCTCAGCCGCCGACGATGCGATGTCGCTCGACTTCTCGGTGCCCGAATCTAAGCCGAAGGTCGCGCACGTGGCCGAGCCGTCGTCGTTCGACCTTTCCGACATCTCGCTCGACCTCGACTTGCCACCCGCGGCCCACCCACCAGCCGTTGCAGCGATGCCGGCTCCGCCTTCCGGTTTCGGTGACATCAGCCTGCCGCCGCTCGATACCGATGGCGACGACGACCCGCTCTCGCGCAAGCTCGAACTGGCCGAAGAGTTCCGCCAGATCGGCGACAACGACGGCGCTCGCGACCTGCTGCATGAAGTCGTCGCCAAATCGACCGGTGCCGTAAAGAGCCGCGCGCAAAGCATGCTGGCCGACCTCGGGTGACGCGTGCGGCGACCGGAGCCACCTCGTGAGGGTGGTGCTCGGCGTCGGCTACCGAGGGCAGGCGTATCTGGGCTGGCAGAGCCAGCCGAGCGGCAACACGGTTCAAGACCGACTGGAACGCGCGCTTGCGCAGTTCGCCGACCAGCCGCTGCGCACCGTGTGCGCCGGCCGCACCGACACAGGCGTGCACGCACTAAACCAGGTCGTGCACCTCGACACCGAGATTGCGCGTGCCGAATCTTCGTGGGTGCGCGGCACGAATCGCTTCTTGCCGCCCGACATCGCGGTGCAGTGGTGCCAGCTGAAGGACGACGAGGCCTTCCATGCCCGCTACAGCGCGATCGGCCGGCGCTATGTGTACGTGCTGCTCGAGTCCATCGTGCGGCCGGCGGTCGAGGCGGGCTCGGTCGGCTGGAGTTTTCGGCCACTCGATGGCGATGCGATGCGCGCCGCTGCGCAGTGCTTGGTAGGTGAACATGATTTCAGCGCTTTCCGTTCGTCGGAATGCCGGGCGCCAACGCCCGTAAAGACGATTCGCGGCATCGAGATCTCGCGCCGCGGTGCCTATTGGCGATTCGAGTTCGATGCCAACGCTTTCTTGCACCACATGATCCGCAATCTGATGGGCTCGTTGTTGGCGGTCGGCACAGGCGTGCGCGGCGAGGCGTGGTTGATGGGTGTGCTCGCCTCGAAGAATCGCGCGCTCGCCGCACCGACATTCCCGGCCGACGGGCTCTACTTCGTCGGGCCGTACTACGATCCTGCTCACGCCATTCCGCAACGCACCGCTGCGATGGACTGGCTGCCCTGACTGCACCGATTCTTTTTTCGACAATGAACCAACGCACCCGAATCAAGATTTGCGGCCTGACGCGCGAGGCCGATGTCGATGCTGCTGTCGACGCGGGCGCCGACGCGATCGGTTTCGTGCTGTACGACAAGAGCGCGCGCCATGTGAGCCTCGCGCGCGCGACGGAGCTCGCCGCGCGATTGCCGCCGTTCGTGATGCCGGTCGGCTTGTTCGTCAACGCGAGCGAGGCGGAAGTGAATGCGGCCATCGCGGCGATCCCGCAACTGCTGCTGCAGTTTCACGGCGACGAGAGCCCGGCCGATTGCGCGCGCGCCGCCCGGCCGTTTCTGCGTGCTGCACGCGTGGTGCCGGGCTTCGATTTGTTAAACTTCGCGCTTCAGTTCGCGCTCGCCCAAGCCATCCTGCTCGACGCCGACGTCGACGGATACGGCGGCGGTGGAAAGGCTTTCGATTGGTCGCTCATTCCCTCCACCGTGCCCCATCGCCTCGTTTTGTCTGGTGGGTTGCATGCCGAAAATGTGGTTCGAGGCATCCACACGCTGCGGCCCTGGGCCGTTGACGTGAGCTCCGGCGTCGAATCCGCAGAATCTCCCAAGAGAGGCATCAAGGATGCCGATGCGATCCGCCGGTTCTGCGGATTCGACGCCGGAGCTCACGTCAACGGCCCAGGGCCGCAGCGTGTGGATGCCTCGAACCACATTTTCGGCATGCAACCCACCAGACAA
>JANLUW010000377.1:0-11145 GCA_031363645.1 Rhizobacter sp.
GTCCATGATGAACACGCGCTTGACGTAGAGCTTGACGCCGCCGCGCTTGTCGCGATTCCACAAGTCGAATGGCGCTTTTGCCGGCACGAACAACAGCTGCGTGTACTCGCTGCGGCCCTCGACGCGGTTGTGCGTGTAGGCCAGCGGCGCCTCGGTGTCGTAGCTGATCTGCTTGTAGAACTCGGTGTACTGCTCGGATGTGATCTCGCTCTTGCTGCGCGCCCAGAGTGCGGCGGCCTTGTTGACCGGCGCCCACTCGTCCTTCGTGACCTGCTTCGACGCCTCCGGATCCCACTCTTCCTTCTGCATCAGGATCGGCAGCGAGATGTGGTCGGAGTATTTGCCGATGATCGACTTGAGCTTCCAGCCGCTCAGGAACTCTTCTTCACCTTCGCGCAGGTGCAGCGTAACGCTCGTGCCGCGCTCCGCGCGCGTGATGGTCTCGACCTCGAAATCGCCGCTGCCCTCGGAGCTCCAGCGCACGCCCTGCTCTGCCGGCACGCCCGCACGGCGCGATTCCACGACGATGCGGTCGGCGACGATGAAGCCGCTGTAGAAGCCGACACCGAACTGACCGATCAGCTGCGCGTCTTTCTTCTGGTCACCTTCGAGCGCCGACATGAACTCGCGCGTGCCGCTTTTGGCGATCGTGCCGAGGTTGGCGACCGCTTCGTCGGCCGAGAGACCGATGCCGTTGTCGGTGATCGTGAGCGTCTTGGCGTCGGCGTCGAACGCCACGCGCACGTCGAGGCTCGGCGCGTCTTCGAGCAAGGTCGAGTCGTTCAGCGCCTCGAATCGAAGCTTGTCGCACGCGTCGGATGCGTTCGACACCAGTTCGCGCAGAAAGATCTCTTTGTTCGAGTAAAGCGAGTGCGTGACGAGGTGCAGAATCTGCTTGACCTCGGCCTGGAATGAGAGCGTTTGCTTGTCCATGATGTTTGTCGCCAGTGCTGCCCGCGATGGCACTGCGCCGCCGGGGAGACCGGAATTTTGGGCCACGAACGCGGCTTTTCAAGCGCTGCCCAAACCCGCCTTCATTTTGGCCGCGGCGGCTGGATTTTCTCGTCGGGTTGTGTCAAACGCCCGGCGCGCAATGCCTTTACGGCAGCGACCACGGATCGCGCGACGTTGCGCGCTTCTTCCTGGACCGCGTGATCCTTGTCGAGCGTGTCGTGGCTGTTGTAGTAGGGCTCGTAGTAGCCGATGTAGCGGTCGAGCGAGGCGGCAGCGCCGGCGGGGATCAGGCCCATCCAGTCGAGCCAATCGGTCAGGTTGCGGCGGTGCGCTTCGACGCCGGCCACATCGCCGTGAACAACCACGCCGTAGGCGCGGCCGGCAATGTGCTTCGGGAAGTCCCAGCCGCGTTTTTCGATCTGCTTCGCCTCGATGACGGTCTTGCCGTGCGTGGTCGTCAGGTCGGGGTTGCCGCCGTCCGCGCAGACCATGCGGTCGATCATCAACTTGAGCGGGCTCGGCGACTGGTACCAATACGTCGGCGCCGCGATGATCACGCCGTGCGCGGCGACCCAGCGTTCGTAGATCTCGGCCATCCAGTCGTTGGCCTGCCCGAGCGCGTGATTCGGGTAGCAGCTGCACGGCCAGTGGCAAAGCGGCATCGCGGTCGACACACAGCCTTTGCACGGGTGAATCATCCGGCCGTATTGCGAGGTGACGAGGCTGAGGTCAAGCACGTCGGCCTCGACGCCCAAGCCCTCGATCACATGCCGCGCGATCTCGGTGAAGCGCCAGGTTTTCGAGATCTCGCCAGGGCAAGTACCGTCGTTGCGCGCGCTGCCGCAGATGACGAGGATGCGTGACTTTGCCTTGGCATCGTTCCAGCGCTTTTGCGCGGCTTTCAGGCGCTGGCGCGTGTCGAGCCACTGCACCGAGACTTCGTAGGCCGGGTCTTTGAATTCACGGCCGGCAGGCTTCGTGATCGGCGCCTTGCGGCCTTCGAGCACGGCGCTCCAGGCGATCTCTTCGAGCCGCGCGATCGCGTCCATTTCAGGCGCGAAAGCCGGGTCGTAAAAGCGCAGGCTGAAGCGCTCGTGAAACTCGGCACGTGTGAGTTCGGCCGGCGCTTGGCCCTTGCGGATTTTGGTCATCGATGCAGTATCTGCAGCAGCCCTCGCGAGGAACGTCGGAAACGGCCGCGCCGCGTCGCTGGTTGCGTCCTACAGCAAAATGCGCACATGCAGCTTCGCACCGTCACCGCCACCCGCTACGTCACGCCGCTGCGCGAAGGTGGCTCGCTGCCAGCGATCGTCGAAGGCGACGACGACGGCCTGTACGTGCTGAAATTTCGCGGCGCCGGCCAAGGCCCGCGCGCGCTGATCGCCGAGCTGGTGGCCGGCGAACTCGCGCGCATCGCCGGCCTGCCGGTGCCCGAGATCGTGTTCGCCGAGCTCGACCCCGAACTCGCGCGCACCGAGCCCGACCCCGAGATTCAGGATTTGATCCGCGCGAGTGCTGATTTGGTCAGAGGCAGCGGCGGCCTCAACCTCGCCCTCGACTACCTGCCCGGCTCAGTCACCTTCGACCCGCTCGCGTTCGCGGTCGATGCCGCACTCGCTTCGCACATCGTCTGGTTCGATGCATTCGTCACCAACCTCGACCGCACGGCGCGCAACACCAACATGCTGGTGTGGCACGGCAAGCTCTGGCTGATCGACCACGGCGCGGCGCTGTACTTTCAACACGATTGGCGCGACTTCATGGCGCGCGCGAACAACCCTTTCGCGCTGATCAAAGACCACGTGCTGCTGCCTTTCGCAACCGAACTCGACGCGGCCGATGCCTGGATGACGCAACGCATCACGCCGGCGCGCATCGCCGAGGTCGTCGCGCTGATCCCCGACACTTGGCTCGACGACGAATCCTCGTTCACGAGCAAGTCGGCGCACCGCGATGCCTATGCGCAGTTTCTGACCGAGCGGCTCGCCGTGCCGCGCGCGTTTTTCGAGGAGGCCAATCGTGCCCGCTCTGTGCAGTTATGACTACGCGGTCGTGCGCGTCGTGCCGCGCGTCGAGCGCGGTGAGTTCGTCAATGCGGGCGTGATCGTGTCATGCGCAGAACAAGGATGGCTGCAGGCCGCGATCGAGCTCGACGAAGGGCGATTGCTCGCGATCGATGCGAACGTCGACCTCGCCGGCATCCGCGCCGCGCTCGCGGCGATCCCGCTGATCTGCGCCGGTGGCATGGCCGCCGGGCCGCTCGGCAAGCTCTCGGTGCGCGAGCGATTCCACTGGCTGGTGGCGCCGCGCAGCTCGAGCATTCAAACGTCGGCGGTGCACACCGGGCGCTGCGCCACGCCGGAGCTGATGCTCGAGCCGTTGATGCGCAAGTTGGTGAGGCCCCCGGCGCCGGAACAACCGGCTCCGTCAGCCACGCCGGCTCAACCGGCGCGGTAGTTCGCCATCGCCTCGCCGAGCCGGATCGGCTTCGCGGGCACCCACGCTGGGTTGAACTGCAGCGCGGCTTTCGGGAACAGCATCACGACGGTCGAGCCGAGCATGAAGCGACCCATCTCGTCGCCCTGCTTCAGCGTGACTTGCTGGTCGTTGTAGCGCCACTCGCGCGGTTTGGCCACGCGCGGCGGGTTGACCACGCCGTGCCACACGGTGGCCATGCTGCCGACGATGGTGGCACCCACCAGCGTCAGCACGAACGGCCCGCGCGCCGAGTCGAACACGCACACCACGCGCTCGTTGCGCGCAAAGAGGCCGGGCACGCCGCGCGCCGTTTGCGGGTTCACCGAAAACAGGTCGCCGGGTACGTGGATCATGCGCAGCAGCGCGCCGTCGCACGGCATGTGGATGCGGTGGTAATCCTTCGGGCTCAGGTAAAGCGTGGCGAACGAGCCGTCCTCGAACTGGCTTGCGAGCGCGGCATCGCCGCCGACCAACGCAGTGGTCGAGTACGCGTGGCCTTTGGCCTGGAAGATCTGGTCTTTCTCGATCGCACCGAACTGGCTGATCGCACCGTCGACCGGGCAGATCAAGTCGGCCGCCGCGAGCGGGCGCGCACCCGGCTTGAGCGGGCGCGTGAAGAACGCGTTGAAGCTCTTGTAGCTGGCGATGTCGGGGTTTGCGGCATCGCTCATGTCGACGCCGTATTTCACGACGAAATCACCGACCAACTTGGTCGTGCGCGGCCCCCATTCACGCGAGGCGCGCCAGCCCGCGTAGGCGGTCAGTGCCTTCTTCGGCAGCAGGTATTGCGGGAGAACTTTGAGGCGGTCTGACACAGGCGCGTACCCAAGTCTGGTGAAGGCCGCGATTGTATCGACCGCACCTCGTCACGTGCTGCACTACATTCGTCGCAATACCGACCTCAACCCTCCGATGACCGCCCGCCCTGCCCCGCACATCGCCCCGCATATCGCCCCGCACTTTGCGCATTGGCCGCGCGCGCTGCCGCTGCACCTGACGATCCCCGAGACCCACCTGTTTCACAACGCCGAGGTCTCGGCCGCGCGCTACCCCGACAAGCCGTTCATCGTGTTCTACGACACGGTCATCACGTTCCGCGAATTCCGTGACGAGTGCGAGCGCATCGCCGGTTACCTGCAGAACGCGTGCGGTGTGAAAGCGGGTGACCGCGTGCTGCTCTGCATGCAAAACAGCCCACAGTGGATCCTCGCGTTCTACGGCATCCTGCGCGCCAACGCGGTCGTCGTGCCGGTGAACCCGATGAACCGCACCGAGGAGTTGCGCCATTACGTGCGCGACACCGGCGCCAGCATCGCGTTCGTGTCGCAAGACCTGTGCGAGCAGATGCTGCCGCTGCTGGCTGATGAGACAAGAGACGACACAAGAGATGAAACAGGTAGCCAGCCGGGTCTGCGCCACCTGATCGTCGCAACCTACAGCGATTACCTGAAGCAACCGACCGACCTGAACGTGCCGAACTTTGTCGTCGAACGCCGCCGCCGTTTCGACGATGCACGCATCACGCCCTGGGCCACGGTGCTCGCGCGCGACCTGCAACCCGGCCCGCTCACCCAAGGCGCCGACGACCTCGCCGTGATGCCCTACACCTCGGGCACGACCGGCCACCCGAAAGGCTGCATGCACACGCACCGCAGCGTGATGAGCACGCTCGTCGGCGGGGTGGAATGGTTCCATCGCACGCAGGATTCCATGTTCCTCTCGGTGCTGCCGTTCTTTCACGTCACCGGCCTCGCGGGCAGCATGAACGGCCCGCTGTACGTTGGCGGCACGGTCATCGTGCTGCCGCGCTGGGACCGCGATACCGCCGCGCTCTGCGTGCAGCGCTACCGCGTCAACACCTTCCAGACGATCACGGCGATGCTGGTCGACTTTCTCTCGAACCCCCGCCTGACCGACTACGACCTGAGCAGCCTGCGCGTGGTGCGCGGCGGCGGCGCGGCGATGCCGGCGGCCGTAGCGGCCAAGCTGTTCGAACTCACCGGCCAGCACTTCATCGAGGGCTACGGCATGAGCGAGACGATGGCCGCCACCCACATCAACCCGATGCACCGGCCCAAGCCGCAGTGCCTGGGCATCCCGGTGTTCGATGTCGACGCGCGCGTGATCGACCCGTCCACCTTGCTCGAAGTACCGCAAGGCGAAACCGGCGAGATCGTGGTCGACGGCCCGCAGGTGATGCGTGGCTACTGGAACGACCCGGCCGCAACCGCGCAAGCCTTCATCGCGCTCGACGGCAAGCGCTTCTTGCGCACCGGCGACCTCGCGCGGGTCGACGCAGACGGCTACTTCTTCATGGTCGACCGACTCAAACGAATGATCAACGCGAGTGGCTACAAGGTCTGGCCGGCCGAGGTCGAGGCGCTGCTCTACCACCACACCGCGATCCTCGAGGCCTGCGTGATCGGAGTGCATGACGACAAACGCGGCGAAACCGTGAAAGCGCTGGTCGTGCTCGCGCCCGAGCACCGCGGCAGCGTCACCGAGCAGCAGGTCATCGACTGGGCGCACGCCCACATGGCGGTCTACAAGAGCCCGCGCATCGTCGAGTTCGTCGAGGCGCTGCCGAAGTCGGGCTCGGGCAAGGTGCAATGGCGCGAGTTGCAACAGCAGGAGGCGGCGCGCCACACCCGCCGGGACGCATGACCCACGAACTCATCCTGACCGACATCGCAGACGACGAAGTCCGCAAGGCGATCGCCGCGCCGCTCGTCGCGTACAACGCCAGCCAGGCCGGCGTAAGCGGGCACCGGCCGCTGGTGGTGATGCTGCGCGACGCGGCCGGCACCGTCGCCGGCGGCCTGTGGGGTCACACCGGCCACGGCTGGTTGTTCACGCAACTGCTGGTCGTGCCCGCCGCGCTGCGCGGGCACGGCGTGGGCTTGCAGATCATGAAGCTCGCCGAAGACGAAGCGATCGCGCGCGGCTGCCGCGGCGCCTGGCTCGATACCTTCGAGTTCCAGGCCCGGGGCTTCTACGAACGCCTTGGCTACGTGTGCTTCGGCGAACTGCCGAATTACCCGACCGGGTATGCAAGGTACTTCATGCAGAAGGCGTTGCCGGTGGCTTGCTGATGCAAGCGGCAGCGAACCGCCCGGATTCGCATTCGCGCCCTTCGCGGCCGCGCCGAACTGGCCAGGCGCCTACTTGATCGCGCTCAACTTCACTTCGCGAATCTTGCCCCCTTCGACGACTGCGACACGCGGGTCGGCCGTTGAGCCACCGCGCTCGTCGACGCCGTCGACGGCGCCCGGGTTCAGCTTGCCGGGAATCGTCTTGAAGGCCTTGTCGAGTTGCGCGCGGATCAGCGTCGCGTCGGTCACCGAGCCGGCGAGCTTCATCGCCAGCGCGGTCACGTGCACCGCGGTGTAATTCAACGAGACTTCCGAGCTCGGGTCACGCCCCGGGTAGAGCTTGTGGAAGCGCTCGACGTAGGCCTTGGTGTCGGCCGAGCTGTCGTCGATCACCGGCAACACGCCGATCGAGCCTTCGAGAGAAGCGTAGCCGCCGCTGACCTTCTGCACCTCGTCCATCTTGGCCTGGTCGATGATGATGAAGCCGCCCTTGAAGCCGAGCTCACGCGCCTGCTTGACGACCAGGCCGGTCGGCTCGCTGGCGCCGCCGATGAACAGCACGTCGGGCTTGCCCGCGAGCGCGCGGCTGACGCCGCTGTAGAAGTCGGTCGCCTTGTTGTAGCTCATCGGGTTGTCGGCGACGATCTTGCCGCCGGCCGCTTCCCATGCCGGCTTGAAGGCGGCGTTCCAGGCCTTCGCGTAATCGTGATCGGCATCGGCGATGGCGATGTTCTTGCCGTACTTGCCCATGGCGTGCTTGATGAAAGGCGTGATGTAGCTGGTGAATTCGGGCGGGATGCGAAGCGTGAGCTTGTTGTTCGCGGCCGAGATCTGCGGCGTGCTGCTGTACGCGAGGATCAGGTACTTCTGCGCGACGTTGTTGGTCTGCAGCGCGTAGATGCCGCCCGAGTGCGGCACGAGGATCGCGGGGGTCTTGCTCTCCTGCACGAGGCGCTGCGCGTTGATCGCGGTCTCGCTCGGGTTGTACTTGTCGTCGAGCGCGACGATCTCGACCTTGTACTTCTTGCCCGCAACCTCGAAGCCGGTGGCGTTGATCTCGTCGGCGGCCATCTTCATGCCGTCGAGTACGTTCTTGCCGTAGAGCGCGGCACCGCCCGAGAGCGGACCCGAGAAGCCGATCTTGACGACCTCTTGGCCGAACGCGGGCGCGACGAGCGCGGCGGTCGTCGCGAGCGCTGCGGCGATGCGGTTGAACTTGGAAATCATGTCAGTCTCCTTCGTGGTTGCTTCTGAAAGTCTTTCGGATCACGCGCCGATGTACGCCTTGCGCACCGCGTCGTTGTTCAGCAGGGTCTGCGGGTCGCCTTCCATCACGATGCGGCCGCTTTCCATCACGTATGCGCGGTGTGCGATCTTCAGCGCCGCGAACGCGTTCTGCTCGGCCAGCAGCACCGTGGTCCCGGCGCGGTTGATGCGCTGGATCACCTCGAACATCATCTTCACGACCAGCGGCGCGAGGCCCAGCGAGGGCTCGTCGAGCAGCAACGCCTTCGGTCGGCCCATCATCGCGCGGCCGATCGCGAGCATCTGCTGCTGGCCGCCGCTGAGCGAACCCGCCGCGTCGTCTTTCTTCTCGTTCAGGATCGGGAACAGGCCCAGCACCTCGTCGAGCACTTTCTGGTTGCCGGGCTTGTCGCCGCGGTGCACGTAGGCACCGAGCATCAGGTTCTTCAGCACCGACATGCCGGGAAACAGCTTGCGCCCTTCCGGGCACTGCACCACGCCAGTCTCGACGATCTGCGACGGCCTCATGCCAACCAGCTCGGTGTTGCGGAACTTGATGCTGCCGCCGGCCGCCCGGTGCAGGCCGCTGGCAGTGAGAAACATCGAGCTCTTGCCGGCGCCGTTGGCGCCCAGCAGCACGACGAGCTCGCCCTCCTTCGCGTTCAGGCTCACGCCATTCAGTGCGCGAAAGCTGCCGTAGTTCAGCGAGACGTTCTCAAGCGCCAGCATCGGCCGCCTCCATGTGGTCGATGCCGGCGTGGTCGGCGCCGAGGTAGGCGTCGATCACCGCGGGGTTGGCGCGCACCTCGGCGGGTGTTCCTTCGGCGATCTTCTCGCCGTAGTTCAGCACCAGGATCTTGTCAGCCAGGCTCATGATCATGTCCATCTTGTGCTCGATCAGGCACACCGTCAGGCCGCTGGCGACCATCTTGCGGATCAGCGCCGCGAGGCCCACGGTCTCTTCCGGGTTCACGCCGCCGGCCGGCTCGTCGAGCATCACCAGCGTCGGCTCGGTCGAGAGCGCGAGCGCGAACGCGACGCGCTTGCGCTCCTCCTGCGTGATGTCGCCGGCAAGGCGGTGCGCGATGTGCGAGAGGCCGACGAAGTCGAGCGCGTCGCGGGCCTTCTGGCGGCAGATGCGCTCCTCTTCTTTGAGCCGTGCGCTGCCCAAGAGCACGTCCCACAGGCCCGAGCGCGTGCGCAGGCGGTGGCCGACGATCAGGTTGTCGAGCACGGTCGCCATGTCGAACAGCGCGGTGCTTTGAAAGGTGCGCGAGATGCCGAGCTGCGCGACCTGGTCGGTGCGCAGGCTGGTGATGTCCTGCCCCTTGAACACGATGCTGCCCGAGCTCGGCCGGTGCGTGCCGCCGATCAGGTTGAAGAAGGTCGTCTTGCCGGCACCGTTCGGACCGATGATCGCGTTGATCTTGCCGGTTTCGATCACGGTGCTGACATCGTTGACGGCCGCGAGGCCACCGAAGCGCTTGGTCAGGTTCGAGACCTTCAGGATGGGCTCAGACATGACTCGCCCCCTCTCGCAGCGAGGCGCCGGGTGCAGGCGATGCGCTCGGCGCCGAAGTGTCTGCCGGCGCAGGCGCCGCCCGCGCCGCCTTGCGCGCGCGCCAGCCCATGTAGGTGCCGACGATGCCGTGCGGCAGGAAGATCACCAGCAGCACCAGGATCGGCCCGAACACCAGGAACCGGTACTCCTGCAGGAACTGCAGGTACTGCGTCAGCCACGGCACCGAGATCGCGCCGAGCAACGGGCCGAGCAAGGTGCCGATGCCGCCGATCAGCATGTACATGGTCATGTCGAAGGTGTTCTCGACCCCGGCGATGCCCGGCCCGAGAAAGCGCACGAAGCCGGCATACAGGCCGCCCGCCATGCCGGCGTAGAACACCGAGAGCATGAACGCGAGCAGCTTGTTGCGCATCAAGTTGATGCCGAGCGACTCCGCGAGTTCTTCGCTGTTGCGGATCGCGACGAAGGTGCGGCCCATCAGCGAGCGCACGATGCGGCTCATCACCCACACGCCGAGCACGAGGAACACGAACACGAGGTAGTAGAGCGTGCGCGGCGTGTCGAAAGCGATGCCCGCGATCGCGCCCGGCGCGGGGATGCCGATGATGCCGACCGTGCCATGCGTCAGGCTCTCCCACTTCTCGATCACCAGGTACATGATGTAGCCGACGCACATCGTGAAGATCGAGAAGAAGTGGCCCCGCAGCCGCAACGAGACGATGCCGACGAAGAAGCCGAGCGCCGCGGCCGTGAAGCCCGACAGCGCGAACGCCCACCAGAACGGCCAGTGATGGTCGACCGTCAGGATGCCCACCGTGTAGGCGCCCACCGCCATGAAGCCGCTGTGCGCGAGGTTGAATTGCCCCGTGTAGCCGGTGATGAGGTTCAGGCCGACGGTGGCGAGCGCGAAGATGTAGGCGGTCGACATCACGGTCAGGTGGTAGTCGTTCTTCGCGACGAACGGGAACAGCAGGCCGAGCCCGGCGAGCAAGGTCCAACCCATCTTTCCTTGAAGAAAGCTCATCAGCGCGCCCCCTTGGTGAAGATGCCTTGCGGCCGCACCGACAGGATGATCACCAGCAGCGCGAACGCGACGATGTCCTTGTAGTCGGTCGACAGGTAGAACGCGCCGAAGCTTTCCGCGAAGCCGATGATCAGCCCGCCGACGATCGCGCCCGGCACGCTGCCCATGCCGCCGAGAATGATGATCACGAAGGCCTTCGTGATCACCAGGTTGCCCATCGCCGGGTAGACGAGGTTGATCGGCGCGTACAGCGTCGCGGCGATCGCGGCGAGCGCGCCCGAGATCGCGAAGGTCAGCATCGCGACCTTGTTGGCGTCGATACCGACCAGCGAGGCGCCGTCGCGGTTTTGCGCCATCGCGATGATGGTCGAGCCCGTCACGGTCTTCTTCAGAAACAGTTGCAGCGCGACCATCAGCGTGAACGCGCCGGCGATGATCAACAAGCGCTGCGACGGCAACGTCAGGCCGCCGATGTTGATGATGCCGGTGTAGGGCGTCTGCATGCGGTTGAAATCGGCGCCCCAGATCGCCTGCGCGCCGGCTTCGAGGAACAGCAGCACGCCGATCGCCGCGATCATCGGGTGCAGGCCGCTGGCATGGCGAAGCGGGTGGAACACCAGGCGCTCGGCAAGCGTGGCCAGCACCGCGACGCATGCGGCCGAGCCGATCATCGCGAGCCAGTAGTTCAGGCCGAACGCCTTCATCAGGTGGAACGAGACGAACGCGCCGGCCATGTAGAACGCGCCGTGCGCGAAGTTCGGCACATGAAGGATGCCGTAGACCAGCGTCAGACCGAGCGCGACGAGGCTGTAGATGCCGCCGAGTGTCAG
>JANLUW010000391.1:0-9566 GCA_031363645.1 Rhizobacter sp.
CCGGCCAAGTGGTGGCCAAGGTGGTCTCGCTGGCGTCCGAGCTCGAAGACAGCCTCGTCAAGCTGTTGGTGCAGGCTGCCCCTCCGGAGCAAGCGCAGAAGGTTGAAGCGGGCATCCTGAACGGGCCAGTGCTAGACGCCGAAGGACGCACAGATGTGGTCGCCGATCAAGGCGAGGTCGACGATCTGTTGGCCAGCCTCGGGTTCTGAGTCCCATGCTGAAGAAGATCCGAATCGATCAGCTACGACTGGGCATGCAGCTTCACGAACTGTGTGACGCCTGGCTTGACCATCCGTTCTGGAAGACCAAGTTCGTACTGCGCGACCCTCGGGATCTGCAGAAGCTATGCGCCAGCGGCGTGAGTGAATGCTGGATCGACACGGCCAAAGGTTCGGATGTTTGCGAACCGACAAAACTGCTCGCGCCGCGGCCGGTGCCGGCCGCGGCGGCAGCATCGGTCACCGCCTCTGCCGCAGGCTCTGCGGCTGACGCGCCACTTGCGCCTGCGCGAAGCTCGATTGAGGAGGAAACAGCACGCGCCGCAGCGTTGTGCCATCGCGCCCGATCGGCGGTCGAGTCGCTGTTCGAGGCTGCCCGGCTCGGGCGCGCGCTGGACACCGAGAAGTGCCTGCCGCTCGTGGAGGACATCGCCGCGTCGGTGTTGCGCAACCCTGGCGCACTTGTCAGCTTGGCGCGGCTCAAGAACCGCGACGACTACACCTTCATGCATTCCGTAGCGGTGTGCGCGCTGATGGTGTCGCTGGCGCAGCAGCTCGGACAGAACGAAGCGCAGACCCGGGAAGCCGGGATGGCGGGGCTGCTGCACGACCTGGGCAAGGCACTGATACCGCTCGAAGTGCTCAACAAGCCAGGCCCCCTGACCGACGCCGAATACGCCATCATGAAGACCCACCCGCGGCGCGCCCACGAACTGCTGCAGGAAGTCGGCGCCGCGAGCGCAATCACGCTCGACGTCTGCTTGCACCACCACGAGCGCCCGAACGGCCAAGGCTACCCCAACGGGCTCGCGGGGGATGCCCTCAGCATGCCGGCCCGGATGGGTGCAGTCTGCGATGTCTACGACGCGATCACTTCCAACCGGCCCTACAAGGATGGCTGGGACCCGGCCGAGTCGATCGCGCGCATGGCCGACTGGAGCCGGCACGGGCAGTTCGACACGGGTATTTTTCAGCGGTTCGTCGCCGCCGTGGGGATCTACCCGATCGGCTCTTTGGTGAGACTGCGATCCGGCCGTCTTGCGGTGGTGGCCGAACAGAATCACACCTCGCTGGTCACGCCCCGGGTGAAGGTCTTCTACTCGACGAAGTCCTGCTTGCCCGTGCCTGTCGAATTGCTCGATCTGAGTCGACCTGGGTGCGGTGATCGAGTCGTGGGCCGCGAATCCAACGACGGCTGGGCGTTTCCGCACCTGGCGGAATTCGTGACGGGGCACGAAGGAATGCGCAAGCGCGCATAGAGAAGCCCGGTCACGCCGACGCTTACGCGGCGATCGAAGAATTTGACATCAACGACGATTCCAGAACATGAGCGCAATTCGGTCCCCAAGAAATGTCCACGACGTGTCGGCGACGGTGCGCAATGCCGAGTTCAGCTTCGGCGACGCCGACTTCGAGCGCGTGCGCAAGCTGATCTACCGCAAGGCCGGCATCAGCCTGCACGCGGGCAAACAGGCCATGGTCTACAGCCGGCTCTCGCGCCGGCTGCGCGACCTGGGCCACACCTCGTTCTCCGGCTACCTGCAATGGCTGGAGCAGGCGAAGGGCGCTGCGGGCGAGCAGGAATGGCAGGAGTTCATCAACTGCCTGACCACCAACCTGACCTCGTTCTTTCGCGAGGAACATCACTTCCCGGTGCTGGCGGCCGAGCTGACCCTGCGCAAGGGCCGCGCGCTGCGCATCTGGTGCAACGCCGCATCGACCGGCGAAGAGCCCTACTCGATCGCGATCACCGTGATCGACGCGCTGGGTGCGAACGCGAACGTCGAAATCTTCTGCAGCGACATCGACACCAAGGTGCTTGCGACGGCGGCGCGCGGTGTCTACGACGCCGACGCGCGCGGCCTGGCCGCCGACATCCTGCGGCGCCATTTCATGCGCGGCTCGGGCGGCAACAGCGGCTCCATCCGCGTCAAACCCGAGCTGCAGCGGCTGGTGTCGTTTCGCGCGTTCAACCTGATGGATGCGAAGTGGTCGCTGGGCGATCCGTTCGATATCGTTTTCTGCCGCAACGTGATGATCTATTTCGACAACGCCACGCAGCGCGGCGTGCTGGAACGCATGCGCGCTGCGATGGCGCCGCACGGGCTGCTGTTCGCCGGCCACTCGGAGAACTTCACCGATTCGAAAGACCTGTTCCGCTTGCGCGGCAAGACCGTCTACGAGCGCGTCTGACGCAGCCCCATTACGTGTCCATGCTCATGCCCATGTCCGCCCCTTCTCCCCGTCCACCGAGCGGCAGGCACACGTCGCGACTCGACTGGCTCAAGGCCGCGCCGCGCAAGCCGGGCGAGGCCTCGTTCTTCTGGTACGAGCCGCAGTTCGACAGCGAAGCCGTCAAGGTGTTGCCCGGTGAGTACTTTGTCGACACCGAGGACCTGCTCATCATGACCACGCTGGGCTCGTGCATTGCCGCCTGCCTGTGGGACCGCAACGCCCGTGTCGGCGGCCTGAACCATTTTCTGCTGCCGGATGGGGGCAGCGACGCTGCCAACAGCGGCCGCTACGGCTCCTACGCGATGGAACTGCTGATCAACGAGATGATGAAGCGCGGCGCCTCGCGCACCTCGCTCGAAGCCAAGGTCTTCGGCGGCGGCCAGGTGATTGCCGGCATGGAAACCATGAACGTCGGCGAGCGCAACACACGCTTCGTGCTCGACTACCTGAAGACCGAGCACATCCCGGTCGTCAGCAAGGACGTTCTCGACATCTACACGCGCAAGGTGTGCTTCATGCCGGCCAGCGGCAAAGCCATGGTCAAGCGCCTGGCGCCGACCCACGCGGCAGCGTTGCAGGCGCAGGAACGCTCCGCCGCCAACAAGGCCGTCCCGTCCGCCGCCGGCGGCGGCTCGGTCGACCTGTTCTGAACCCGACCGACTTCATCCCGAACCCGGAGCAAACAACATGGCAAAGACACGTGTGGTGGTGGTCGACGACTCGGCCCTGGTGCGCAGCCTGCTCGCCGAGATCATCAACCGCCAGCCCGACATGCAGTGCGTCGGCGCGGCCGCCGACCCGCTGGTCGCGCGCGAGATGATCCGCGAACTCAACCCCGACGTGATCACGCTCGACATCGAAATGCCGCGCATGGACGGCATCGACTTCCTGGCCAAGCTGATGCGCCTGCGCCCGATGCCGGTGGTGATGGTGTCGACGCTGACCGAGCGGGGGGCCGAGGTGACTCTGCGTGCGCTTGAACTCGGCGCGATCGACTTCGTCGCCAAGCCCAAGATCGGCGTCGCCGACGGCTTGCGGCTGCTGGCCGAGGACATCACCGACAAGATCCGCATCGCGGCGCAGGCCAAGCTGCGCAAGTCTGCGGTCAGCGTCGCTAAAGGTGCCGGCGCGCCACCGAAAGCAGCGGCACCCTCGGCAATGGGCCGCTTGTCGACCGAAAAGATCATCTTCATTGGGGCCTCCACCGGCGGCACCGAGGCCACCAAGGACGTGCTCGTCAAACTGCCCTACGACGCCCCGGCCGTGATGATCACCCAGCACATGCCGCCCGGCTTCACCAAGAGCTATGCGGCGCGGCTCGACGGTCTGTGCAGCATCCGTGTCAGCGAGGCGGTCGACGGCGAACGAATCCTTCCCGGTCACGCCTACATAGCACCCGGCGGACTGCACCTGAGCGTGGAACGGTCCGGTGCGAATTACATCGCCCGCGTGCGCGACGGCGAGCCGGTGAACCGGCACAAGCCCTCGGTCGAAGTGCTGTTCCTCTCGGCGGCACGGGTTGTCGGCCCGAACGCGCTTGGCGTGATGTTGACCGGCATGGGCGCTGACGGTGCCAAGGCGATGAAGGAACTGCGCGACGCCGGCAGCTGGAACGTGGCGCAGGACGAGGCGAGTTGCGTCGTTTTCGGCATGCCGAAAGAGGCCATCGCTGCGGGCGCCGTGCATGAGGTGCTGCCACTCGCGTCCATCGCGCAGCGGTTGATAGAGCGCCTGCGCAGCAGCGGCGGCGCCGGGTTGAATCGGCTGTGAGGACGCAGACCATGAACAACGCCACCGCATCCTGCGCCAGCGCGTTGGCGCTGGCCGCCGCAGCCGACCTGCAGGACAACCTGCTGACCGCGACCAACGACCTCGAGCGCCTGCAAACCCTGCTCGACACCAGCCACGAGGCTCTGCAGGGCGGATTCTTCGGTGCCCTGCAACTGCTGCAAGACCTGCACGACGCGGGGCGACTGGACGCGGAGCCGTTGGGTGAAGCCCGGGCGCACCTGGCCAGCGCCGTCAAGGCATTGCAGTTTCAGGACATGGCCACGCAACTGATCGCACACACCAGCCGGCGTCTGCACAACTGCGCAGACCAGATGGCTCGCGACGCCTTTGCCGACGACGACATGGCGATGTTCGAGGAAGCCCCTTTGCGCCCGAACCCTGTCACGCAGTCCGAAATGGACACCGGCTTCATCGAACTCTTCTAAAGCCCCGAGCCTTGCACCCGAAAACCCCCGAGACACCGGAGAAATACATGCATTCCATTCTTGCCGTCGACGATTCGGCCTCCATGCGACAGATGGTGAGCTTCACGCTCAAGAACGCTGGCTACGACGTGGTCGAGGCTGTCGACGGCGAAGACGCGTTCGACAAAGCCAGGGCGCGCGATTTCGACCTGGTGCTGACCGACCAGAACATGCCGCGCCTGGACGGCCTCGGGCTGACCCGCAAGCTGCGCGAAACGCCGAAGTTCAAGAACACGCCGATCCTGATCCTGACCACCGAGTCGAGCGACCAGATGAAGCAGGCCGGCCGCGCGGCCGGCGCCACCGGCTGGTTGGTCAAGCCTTTCGATCCGGCCAAGCTGATCGAAGTGATCAAGAAGGTGGTTCGCTGAGCCGAACCCCGGAACCGCCGCACCCACAAAGACAACAGCGAGCCAGTCACCATGAGCGAAACCCACTCCGAAGCCGCGAGCGCCAATGCCGGCATCGACCTGAGCCAGTTCTACCAGGTCTTCTTCGAGGAAGCCGGCGAGAACCTCGACCGCATGGAGCAGCAGCTGCTCGAAATCGACATCGAAACCGCCGACGATGAGACGCTGAACTCGATCTTCCGCTGCGCACATTCCGTCAAGGGCGGTGCGGCCACCTTCGGCTTCAGCGACGTGGCCGAGCTGACGCACCAGATGGAGACCCTGCTCGACAAACTGCGCCGCCACGAACTGGAGCCCTCGGCAATGATGGTCGACGTGTTGCTGCAGGCAGGTGACGCGTTGAAAGCCCAACTGGCCCGCCACCAGAACGGCGGCGAAGGCGACAGCGTGGATACCCGGGCCCTGGTCGACGGCATCCGCGCCATGTCGGCGGGCGAGGCATCGTCGGCGAACCTCGTCGCCGCTACTGCATCCGCACTCGCACTCGCACTTGCACCCGTCTGCGCAATCGCAGCACCCGCCCCTGCCGTTGCCGCGCCGGCGGGCAACACGCGGCACCTCGAACTGTTGGTCGGTCCGCTCGACCTGCCCGCACACGCCGACAACCTGGTCGATCTGTTCAAGGAGATCGTCGACCTCGGAACCATCGAGCCGCTGGCCGGCGGCCAGTCCGCCGACGGCATGCGGCGCTTCAAGGTCGTCACCACCAGCAGCGACGAGGATCTGCTGGACCTGTTCTCGTTCCATGTTGCGCGCGAGAACGTCAAGCTGTTGCCGCTGACGGCAGACTACGGCGTTCATTCCGGTGCCCCGGGCGCGCCTGCGGTGCTCGAGCCCGATCCGGACTACGGCTTCTTCGAGAGCGCCCCCGGCGCGCCGACGCTCGCTGCCACAGCGTCCGGCAGCGCGGTTGCCGCAAGCAAGGCCAACTCGAAAGCAGCGGCTGCTGCGCCCGCCGCCGCCGAAGCCGCCACGCTGCGCGTGTCGGTCGACAAGGTCGACCAGCTGATCAACCTGGTCGGCGAGCTCGTCATCACCCAGGCGATGCTGGCGCAGAACAGCGCCAAGATGGACCCTGCCCTGTATCAGCAACTCGCCAAGGGACTGGCCGACCTGAACCGCAACACACGCGACCTGCAAGAGTCGGTGATGTCGATCCGCATGATCCCGATGTCCGTCGTGTACAGCCGCTTCCCGCGCATGCTGCGCGACCTGGCGGCCAAGCTCGGCAAGAAGGTCGACTTCATCACCCAGGGCGAAGCCACCGAACTCGACAAGGGACTGGTCGAGAAGATCACCGACCCACTGACCCACCTGGTGCGCAACAGTTGCGACCACGGTATCGAGCTGCCCGCCGAGCGCCTGGCCAAGGGCAAGCCCGAAATCGGCACCCTCACGCTGGCGGCGTCGCACCAGGGCAGCAGCATCGTGATCGAGGTACGCGACGACGGCAAGGGGCTGAACCGCGACATGCTGCTCCAGAAAGCACGCGAGAAGGGCCTCGACGCGCCAGACAGCATGACCGACGCCGAGGTCTGGAGCCTGATCTTCGCGCCCGGTTTTTCCACCGCCGAGGTCGTCACCGACGTGTCCGGTCGAGGTGTCGGCATGGACGTGGTGAAGAAGAACATCACGGCACTCGGCGGCACGGTCGAGATCGACTCCGCAGAAGGCCTCGGCATGAGCGTCAAGGTGCGCCTGCCGCTCACGCTGGCCATCATGGACGGCATGAGCGTGGACGTGGGCGGCGAGTGCTACATCCTGCCGCTGGCATCGGTGGTGGAGTCGTTCCAGGTTCGGGCCGACACCATCAGGACCATCGGCGGTTCCGGCCAGGTCGTGCAGGTGCGCAACGAGTACCTGCCGGTGGTCGAGTTGGAGCGCGTGTTCAACATACCGCGCGTCGATCCGGACACCGGCAGCGCCGTGATGGTGGTGGTCGAAGCCGAGGGCCACCGCGCCGCCCTGCTGGTCGACGAGTTGCTGGGCCAGCAGCAGGTGGTGGTGAAGAACCTGGAATCGAACTACCGCCGGGTCTCCGATGTGTCGGGCGCCACCATCATGGGCGACGGCCGGGTGGCGCTGATTCTCGACGTCGGTTCCCTCGCGCGGCGGGCTCGGCACTGAGGGCGAGAGAGTTTTGTGTTTCCACCTCTCCCTTTGAGAGAGGAAGCAAATGCCGCTGCTCCGAAACACACTCAGCCTCTGAGCCCTCCAAGCGCCGAACAGTTGTCGAATTCGCCTTGCTTTCCAGCTCAAGCCTTTGCGTCGCACGCCGAAACCCCTTTGGACGGCGGTAAACGAACCGTCTCAATGGGCCAGGATCGGCTCCACACACAACACCACCAAGGAATCGCCACCATGAGCCCGCAAGCAACCACCCAAACCAGCACGGCAGCCGCGACGCTCCCACCAGGCGCCGGCGCCGTCAGCACCAGCTTGCGCGAGTTCCTCGCCTTCAAGCTCGGCGCCGAGGAATACGGCATCGACATCCTGCGTGTGCAGGAGATCCGCAGTTATGAGGCGCCGACCCGCATCGCCAACGCGCCGGCCTTTGTGAAGGGCGTGGTCAACCTGCGCGGAGTGATCGTGCCCATCGTCGACATGCGGCTGAAGTTCAACCTCGACACCGTCAACTACGACAGCTTCACCGTCGTGATCGTGCTCAACATCGGCAACCGCGTGATGGGCATGGTGGTCGACGCGGTGTCCGACGTGATCACCCTCACGCCCGAGCAACTGCGCCCGGTGCCCGAGTTCAACTCGGCCATCGAAAGCGACCTCCTGCTGGCCATCGGCGCGGTCGGCGACCGCATGCTGATCCTGGTCGATATCGAAAAACTGATGACCAGTGCCGAGATGGGCCTGGTGGAGCAAACGCTGCAGTAAGCCGCGAACTTCCAAACTCCAAAAGGACACTCAACATGAACTTCTCAGACTTCAAGATCGGCACGCGGATTGCCTTGGGCATCGCCGTCTCGGCCGCGCTGCTGGCCGCCATCGTCTGGACCGGCGCCTCGCGCATGGGCGAGATCAAAGGCTACCTCGACCTGATCGCCGAAGACCGCCAGCCCAAGCTCAACGCTGCCAAGGACATGAAGGAAAACATCCGCGCCCGTGCCGTGGTGGTGCGCAACATCGTGTTGTTGAAAGACGAGGCCGAATTGAAACAGGAGGTCGAGCACCTGTTGGGTTTGCGCGAGGCCTATGCCAAGCTGGAAAAGCAGTTGACCGACACCATCAAGTCCGAAGAAAGCAAGGCGCTGCTGGCCAAGATGCAGGCCGCCGCAGCCTTGATACCCGAGCCGGCCGACGAGGTCGTGAAGCTGGGCCTGCAAAACAAGAACGAAGAAGCCACCAAGTTGTTGCTGACCAAGGTACGCCCCGTGCAGAACAATGCGATCGAGGCCATCGATGAGATGGTGGCTTATCAACTCAAGCTCAGCCAAAAGACGCAGGCGGACGCGAACGCCGCGTACAGCTCGGCGCTGACGATGCTGATCGCCATCGGCACGGCCGCGGTGACACTGTTGTGCGTCTTTGGCTGGTTCCTGGTGCGCTCGATCACCCGCCCGATCAACCAGGCAGTGGAAGTTTCGCGCGCCGTGGCCGCCGGCGACCTGAGCCTGCAGTTCGAGGCCTCGGGCAAGAACGAGACCGCGCAGTTGCTGATCGCGCTGAAGGAGATGCGGATCAACCTGGCGAAGGTGGTTGGCGGCGTGCGCCAGAACGCCGAGGGTGTGGCCACCGCCAGCGCGCAGATCGCCCAGGGCAACCAGGACCTGAGCCAGCGCACCGAGGAACAAGCCAGCGCGCTCGAAGAAACCGCTGCCTCGATGGAGCAACTCAGCTCCACCGTCAAACAAAACGCCGACAACGCCAAGCAGGCGAATCAGTTGGCACTCGGTGCTTCGACCGTCGCCATCAAGGGCGGCGAAGTGGTCGGCCAGGTGGTCGAGACCATGAAGGGCATCAATGACAGCAGCAAGAAGATCGCCGACATCATTTCGGTGATCGACGGCATCGCGTTCCAGACCAACATCCTGGCGCTGAACGCTGCCGTTGAAGCTGCACGTGCCGGCGAGCAGGGCCGCGGCTTCGCGGTGGTGGCCAGTGAAGTGCGCAGCCTGGCCGGGCGCTCGGCCGATGCAGCCAAGGAGATCAAGGGCTTGATCAACGCCAGCGTCGAGCGGGTCGAGCAGGGCACGGCCCTGGTCGACCAGGCCGGCGCGACGATGACCGAGGTGGTCAGCTCGATCAAGCGCGTCACCGACATCATGGGCGAGATCAGTGCGGCCAGCGCCGAGCAGAGCGCCGGTGTGGCCCAGGTGGGCGAGGCGATCACGCAGATGGACCAGGCGACGCAGCAAAACGCCGCGCTGGTCGAAGAAAGCGCCGCCGCAGCTGAAAGCCTGAAGGGCCAGGCGCAGCAACTGGTCAGCGCGGTG
>JANLUW010000464.1:0-8180 GCA_031363645.1 Rhizobacter sp.
CCGTGGGAAGAGTTCTCGACCACCGTGCAGCGCGGTGACCGCGTCAAGGGCCCCGTCAAGTCGATCACCGACTTCGGCGTGTTCGTTGGCCTGGCCGCCGGCATCGACGGTCTGGTTCATCTCTCCGACCTCTCGTGGCACGAGCCGGGCGAAGCCGCGGTGCGCAACTACAAGAAGGGGCAAGAAGTCGAAGCGATCGTGCTGGCCGTCGACGTGGACCGCGAGCGCATTTCGCTCGGCATCAAGCAACTCGACAGCGATCCGTTCACCAGCTACACCTCGGTCAACGACCGCGGCATGTCGGTGACCGGCAAAGTCAAGATGGTCGACGCGCGTGGCGCCGAGATCCAGCTGAACGAAGACGTGACGGGCTACCTGCGCGCCTCCGAGATCAGCCGTGACCGCGTCGAAGACGCACGCAACGTGCTCAAAGAAGGCGACGAAGTCAACGCCGTGATCTTGGCCGTCGACCGCAAGACGCGTTCGATCCAACTCTCGATCAAGGCCAAGGACAACGCCGACAACCAGGAAGCGATGACGCGCCTGACGCAGACCAGCGAGCGCGAGAACGCCGGCACCACCAGCCTGGGCGCACTGCTACGCGCCAAGCTGGACAACCAGAACCCTGGTTCCTGAGTGTCCTGAGATGACCCGCTCCGATCTCGTGGCGCAACTGGCTGAGCGATTCAGCCAGTTGACGCACCGCGACACGGAGTTCGCGGTCAAGACGATCCTCGATGCGATGTCTGCGGCGCTCGCCAAAGGGCACCGCATCGAGATTCGTGGTTTCGGCAGCTTCTCGATCAATCGCCGCCCGCCACGCGTGGGCCGCAATCCGCGCAGCGGCGAACAGGTGACGATTCCCGAGAAGCTCGTCCCGCATTTCAAGCCCGGCAAAGCCTTGCGTGAGGCGGTCGACACGCATGTGCCGGTCGGCCCCGAGCCGGCGCCGCGCGGGGCCCCGGCAAGCGTCGATTGAAGGCGCCCTTCACATCCCCGGCCGATAGAATCAGTTGCCTGTTTCGATGTGAATTTTTGCCAAAGCCGCCCTGCCGATGAGACTGCTTGTCTGGCTCTTCCGAGCCGCCATTTTCTTCACCCTGTTTGCTTTTGCGCTGAACAACCAGCAAGAGAGCGGCATCCGCTGGTTCTTCGGTCAGGAGTGGCGCGCGCCGATGGTGTTCATCGTGCTGGCAGCGTTCGCGCTCGGCTGCGCGTTCGGCGTGTTTGCGATGGTGCCGAGCTGGTGGAAGCATCGGCGCGTCGCGCGCAAGCACGCGCCGGTGATCGAGCCCAAGCCCGATCTGCCGGCGGCTAAGCTTGTGGCCGAGATCACCATCCCGCACCCGCCGCGCGATGGACATTGACCTGCAGTGGTTGCTGCTCGGCCTGCCGCTCACCTTCGCGCTCGGTTGGCTCGCTTCGCGGCTCGATTTGCGGCAATGGAAGCGTGAGCAAAAGGATTCTCCGAAGGCCTACTACAAGGGCCTGAACCTGCTGCTCAACGACCAGCACGACAAGGCCATCGACGCCTTCATCGAGGCTGTGCAGCAAGACCCCGACACCTCCGACCTTCACTTCGCTCTCGGCAACCTGTTTCGCCGCCGCGGCGAGTTCGAGCGTGCGGTGCGCGTGCACGAGCACCTGCTCAACCGGGCCGACTTGCCCCGCACCGAGCGCGATCGCGCCCAACACGCGCTTGCGCAAGACTTCATGAAGGCCGGCCTGTTCGACCGCGCCGAGGCCGCCCACCACGCGCTCGAAGGCACGGCCTTCGACACCGAAGCCCGGCTCGCGCTGCTAACGCTCCATGAACGTTCACGCGACTGGCGTGCCGCCGTCGAGGTCGCGCAAAAACTGGAGCACCGCGGCACCGGCTCGTTCGCCTCGCGCATCTCGCACTACTGGTGCGAGATTGCGCTCGAGGCCGATGCGAAGCAACAGTCCGACGAAGCCGACAGCGCGGTCCAGCACGCCCGCGGAGCGGCTCCGCAGGCCGCGCGCCCTTTGGTGTTGGCCGGCCAACGCGCAGTGCGGCGCGGTGACCATGCACAGGCGCTCGCACTGTGGAGCGTGCTGATGGTCGCGCACTCGGCGGCCTTCAACTTGGTGGCGCGTGAGTACGCACAAAGCGCGCTCGCGAGCGGCGAAGGTGTGGCGGCGGTCGAACGCCTTCGCGAGCTGTTCGCGCGCGCGCCGACGATGGACTTACTCAACGCACTCGCGTTGCTCGACCCCGCGCCCGCGCACCAGCGTGCACGTTTGCTCGCGCAGCTTCGCGACCACCCGACCCTTTCGGTCGCGAAGGCATTGGTCACGCACACCGACGCCGCCAGCTTCGACGCGTCAGAAACCAAAGCCCTCGGCGATGCCATCGGCCGTGCCGCGAAGCCGCTGCACCGCTACCGTTGCGCTGCCTGCGGCTTCGAGGCGCATCACTACTTTTGGCAGTGTCCCGGTTGCCTGAACTGGGACAGCTATCCGCCCCAACGTCTGGAGGATCTTTGATGGCCACGGCCCCTTCGCGCGAGCATGTGCTGCGCTCGCGCGTGCTCGTCGTCGGCGACGCGATGCTCGACCGCTATTGGTTCGGCGCGGTCGATCGCATCTCGCCCGAGGCGCCGGTGCCCGTCGTGCGTGTGACCCGCGAGGAGGAGCGTCTCGGGGGCGCCGCCAACGTCGCGCTCAACGTCAAGACGCTCGGCGCGCGAGCGACGCTGCTGACCGTCGTCGGCGACGACGAGCCCGCGCGCAAGCTGCGCCTGCTGCTCGAGCAGCAAGGCGTCGAAGCACTGCTCGGCAGCGATCCGAAGCTCTACACGATCGTCAAGCTGCGCGTGATCGGACGCTCGCAGCAGCTGATCCGCATCGACTTCGAGAACCAGCCCGACCACGAGGTGCTCGCGGGCATGCTGGCCGACTACGAGCGCGTGTTGCCCGATCACGATGCCGTGCTGTTCTCCGACTACGGCAAGGGCGGCCTGACCCACATCCCGCGCATGATCGAGCTCGCGCGCAGGGCGAACAAGCCGGTGCTGATCGACCCGAAAGGCAGCGACTACAGCCGGTACAGAGGCGCCACCGTGATCACGCCGAACCGCGCCGAGCTCGCGCAGGTGATCGGCGCGTGGAGCAGCGAAGCGCAGTTGCACGAACGCTCCCAAGCGCTGCGCGTGGCGCACGGGCTCGACGCGCTCGTGCTGACCCGATCGGAAGACGGCATGTCGCTGTTCGATGCCGAAGGCCATGTGCAGGTGCCGGCGCAAGCGCGCGAGGTGTTCGACGTGACCGGTGCCGGCGACACGGTCATCGCCACGCTGGCCGTGATGCTTGGCGCCGGCCTGCCGCTGCGCGAAGCCATGGGACACGCGAACCGCGCCGGCGGCATCGTGGTCGGCAGGTTCGGTACTGCCAGCGTTGGCTACGAGGAGTTGTTCGCATGAAGGTCGTTGTCACCGGCGCAGCCGGCATGATCGGATCGAACCTGGTTCACGGGCTGAACGGGATCGGCATCAACGACGTGATCGCGGTCGACGACCTGACAGACGGCCCCAAATACCGCAACTTGATGGGCGCGCAGCTGAGCGACTACTTCGACAAAAGCGAGTTCTACGCGCGCTATGCGAAGGGCGAGTTCGGCCAGGTCGACGCGATCTTTCACGAAGGCGCCTGCTCCGACACGATGGAGCACGACGGTCGCTTCATGATGGAGACGAATTACCGCTGCTCGAAGGGCTTGCTCGACGCTGCCCAAGCCCAAGGCACACGGCTGCTGTACGCGAGCTCGGCCGCCACCTACGGCGGCAGCGCGTCGTTCGTCGAAATGCCGGCGTTCGAGCAGCCGCTCAACGTGTACGGCTACTCGAAGCTGCTGTTCGACAACGTGGTGCGGCGCATGCTGCCCCACAGCAAGGCGCAGGTCGTCGGCTTTCGCTACTTCAACGTCTACGGCCCGCGTGAGCAACACAAGGGGCGCATGGCCTCGGTCGCGTTCCACCACTTCAACCAGTTCCGTGAGACCGGCAAGGTGCGCCTGTTCGGCGAATACGGCGACTACGGGCCGGGTCAGCAGAGCCGCGATTTCATCTCCGTCGGCGACGTGGTCGCCGTGAACCTGTGGTTCCTGCAGCACCCGGACGTCAGCGGCATCTTCAATCTCGGCACCGGTCGCGCACAGCCGTTCAACGACGTGGCGCTGGCCACGGTCAACACAGCGCGGGCGCGCAAGGGCGAGGCGGCATTGCCGCTCGATGCGCTGGTCGAGCAAGGGCTGATCGAGTTCACGCCGTTCCCCGAGGCGTTGGTCGGCAAGTACCAATCGTTCACACAAGCCGACTTGAATGAACTGCGCGGCACCGGCTGCGACCATGCATTCGCCGATGTGGCCACGGGCGTGGCGTCGTATTTCGACTGGCTGACGACTTCGATCTGAGCGATTTGGTCGAACCGAGTCAACCCTCAATCTACCGTTGCCGTTAAGGGCTTCGCTGCCGGTCGTTTCTGCCCGGCGCGACCACACCAACCCTCCGAGGTATGCACATGATCAAGAAAATTATCGTCGCCATGCTGGCCCTGTTCGCCGCAGTCGCGTTCGCTGCGGTCGATGCCAACATGGCCACGCCGGCCGAGCTCGATGGCGTCAAGGGCATCGGCCCTGTGATCTCGGCCAAGATCGTGGAAGAGCGCAACAAGGGTGCGTTCAAGGATTGGCAAGACATGATCACCCGCGTGAAGGGCGTCGGCGAAAACAACGCCGCCAAGTTCTCGACCGGAGGCCTGACCGTCAACGGCGCCGCGTTCGCTGGCGCCCCCGCCAAGGCAGCCGCCCCCGCCGCGGCGAAGAAAGAAGAGAAGAAGGCAATGGCACCTGCTGCCGCGCCGGCCGCCTCGGCCAACAAGACCGCGCCGGCTGCAGCCGCCAGCGCCGCCGCAGCCACCAAGCCCGCCGAGATGAGCGCCGCCGACAAGAAGTCCGCTGCGAAGAAAGAGAAAGAAGACAAGAAGGCCGCCAAGGCTGCTGCAGCCGATGAAGCCAAGAAGGCCAAGGCCGACAAGACCGATGCCAAGAAGACCGCGAAGGAAGCCAAGCCGGCAGCTGCTGCCGCTGCATCGGCACCGGCCAGCGCCGCGAAGAAGTAAGCACGCCAATCGCGCGGGCCCGCGTGGCCCGCTCGACAAACGCCCGCGCCCGCGGGCGTTTTATTGGTGGCTTCCCGCTTTCGGGGGTGACCTTTCGGGGCGGCCCGAGGTGGTGATGTTCAGATCGGCGCCCAGCCGGAACACTTCAGTCCGGACCCGCAATGTCGCGAGGCCCGAACCTTCCGGAGAGCTCCATGAACTTCATCAAAATCCTCGTCGCCACCGTGCTGGCACTTGCCTCGGCCGCGGCTTTCGCTGTCGTCGACGTCAACAAGGCCAACCAGGCCGAGCTCGAATCGATCAAGGGCATCGGCCCGTCGATGTCGACCAAGATCCTCGCTGCACGCAAGACCGGCTCGTTCAAGGACTGGACCGACATGCAAACCCGCGTCAAAGGCGTGCGCGCCGGCAACTCCGCCAAGTTCTCGGCCGATGGCCTGACGGTCAACGGCGCCGCGTTCAGCGCGACCGCGATGGCCGATGCGTCGGCCCGGCCTGCGAAGGCGCCCAAGGGCAGCAAGACAGACGCGCCGAAAAAATAACGCGTGTCATCAGCCAACGCCCCGGCATGGCCCCGGGGCGTTTTTACGTCGGTTGCCGTCAGCACTGACGCCAGCCGAAGAACGCGATCACGTCGTCGCGGCGCTGCACCGTGTCGGCCACGCCGAGCGCCCTCAACGCGCGCGTGAAGGCCGCTTCGAACAGCAGGTAGCTCGCCAGCGCCGCGCCACGCGCATCGGCGCCTTGGCCTTGCACGCCGATGCCGCGCAACATGCCGCGAATCGCGATCGGCAGGGTGCCCAGGTGCTTCGCAGCGATGTCGTCGAGGCGCTGGCTCGGCGCGATCACCAGCACTTCGATCGGCTTCAAGCTCGTCGCCGCGCGCGCCTCGGGAGTGAGCAGCGCGAGCGTGCTGTTGATGCGGTGCAGGCGCTCCACATCGACCGCGAGTGCATCGAGAAAAATGTTCGACAGCGCATGGCCTGCGATCTGCGCCAGGTTCGGGTACTCGCTGCTGCCGGCGCGCTCCCCGGGCGGCTCGTGCATGCGGCCCGCGCCGACGACGAGGATGCGCTCGGCGCCGAGGTGCACGGCCGGCGAGATCGGCGCGGCCTGCCGCATCGAGCCGTCACCGAAGTACTCGGTGTGCTCGGCGATGTTCAGCGCCACCGCCGGAAACACGAACGGGATCGCGGATGACGCGAGCAGGTGCGGCACCGTGATCGCATCACGCACGGCGATGCGCTGCGAGCGCGTCCACGGCACGATGTTGTCGAGCGCGTCGTAGAAAGTCACGTGCAGGCCCGAGCCGTAGCTCGACGCGGTGACGGCGAGCGCTTGCAGGTGGCCTTCTCGCATCATCTGGCGCGTGCGCTCGGGATTCACCAAACGGTTCAGCAGTGCTTCGAGCGGTGCGTTGTCGAGCAGCGAGCGCGGCCGCGCGCGGCGCCAGCGGGCGATGGCCCAACCGATCGACATCATCGTGAGCCAGCGCGCGCCGGTGCGGATCACGCCGAACGAATCGGCGCGGTAGACCTGATCGGCGCTGAAGTTTTCCCAGACCTCGCACAGGCACTCGACGGCGCCGTCGAAGTCATCGGCGCGGCAGGCGAGCGCTGCCGCATTGATCGCGCCGGCCGAGGTGCCGGTGATGACAGGGAACGGGTTCGGCGCGGCGCCCTGACCGCACTCGCGCCGGATCTGCGCGATCGCCTTCAGCACGCCGACCTGGTAAGCGGCGCGCGCGCCACCGCCGGTCAGCACCAGGCCGGTGGTTTTCCCGCTGGTGGAATTCAAACCCATCACGGGTTATCGGCGCGTCTGCGTGGAGACTGAATCCCATGCGTTATGCGCGCGTCATTCGCAAATCAGTCATACACGACGACCGCCTGCCCATGGTGTGCACCGGAACGCCAGCGGTCGAGTGCGGCGTCGGTCGGGTAAAAGCGTGCGGCGTCGCCCAGATCGAGTTCACCGCTCGCACTCGCGTCGTCGATGGTGCGGCTCAACTCGAGGCGCACGGTCAGGCCCTGCGGCAAGTCGCCGTGCTCGGTCGCGATGCGGCGCGAAGGAAAATCGCGCAGCACCTCGGCCACAGGCGGCACGCTGCCGTTGACTGCCACGCGCAGGTACTTGCCGAAGCGGCAGCGCGCCGAGGCCAGATCCCACACGTTCGCGACCGTCAACCGCAGCCCGCCCGAGAACCGGTCGGGCTGCACCTTGCCCTGCACGATGATCAGCTCGTCGTCTTTCAACAAGTCCTTGTTCGCGTTCAGCAGGTCTTCGTTCGCGACCGCCTCGATCGCCTCGCTTTTGTCGTCGAGCTTGAAGATCGCGACGCGGCCACGCTGGCCGTTGACGATGCGCAGGTCAGTGACGATGCCGGCGAGCAACTGCGGCTCGCGGCTGTCGAGCAAGTCGGCGATCTGGCGCTTCGCGAAGCGGCGCACCTCGGTCGCGCTTTGGTCGAACAGGTGGCCCGACAGGTAGAAGCCGAGCGCGCCTTTTTCTAACGTCAGCCGCTCCTTGATGCTCCATGTGTCGGCAACGATCAGCGGCGGCTCTTGCGTGCTTGCGCCATGCTGGTCGTCGCCCCCGCCGAAGTCGAACAGCCCGCCTTGGTCGGCGTGCGCGGCTTGCGAATCGGCCCATTCGAGTGCCAAGCCCACGCTCGCGAGCATGCACGCGCGGTCGGGGTGCAGCGCATCGAACGCGCCCGACTTGACGAGCGCCTCGACCACGCGCTTGTTGATGCGCTGGCGATCGACGCGCGCGCAGAAGTTGAACAGGCTGGTGAAGGCGCCGCCCTGGGTTCGAGCCTTGATGATCGCCTCGATCGCGCCCTGCCCGGTGCCCTTGATCGCGCCCAGGCCGTACTGCACGACCTTGTCCGAGAGCGGCTCGAAGCGGTGCACGCCGGTGTTCACGTCGGGCGCCTGGATCTCGATGCCGAAGGTCTTGGCGTCGATCAGCAGCACGCGCAGCTTGTCGGTGTCGTCGGCCTCGACCGTCATGTTCGCGGCGAAGAACTCGGCCGTGCA